>NZ_JACHGJ010000011.1:0-19857 GCF_014207565.1 Spirochaeta isovalerica
AAGACCCCGAAGGATCTCTACCGTTCGACTTGCATGCTTAAAACGCGCCGCCAGCGTTCGTTCTGAGCCAGGATCAAACTCTCCATGATTTATTTTATCACTCCGAAGAGCGATAATTTCATCATAAAAAATCTGAAACTCAAAAGTTCATTTTCGTATTCTCTTCCCTTCCCTGATTGCTACTATTTAATAGCTTTTAAAGAACCGTTTCTCAGTGTTTTCCCTTGTTTTCAGCAGGTAACCCCTGAGGCACGAGAGGTAATCTACTAAATAGGTAAAAAACAGTCAACAGGAATTCGAAAAATTTAAATTCTTTTTTTAATTTGTTCGAAATGCTTATGAATTCATAGTTTTGTGCTCCATATATAATCTCATATATTGTTTCTGACCTTCCTTTTAATGTATTTTATTCCTATGAAGATTCTGTTTGTCGGTGAAATTGTCGGTAAGGCCGGTATTTTCACTTTAAAAAATACACTTAAGCCTTTTATAAAAGACAATGATATTGATTTTGTAATTGGAAACGGTAACGGTACTACCGGTGGATTCGGAATAGGGAAAAATCATTCAATCTACCTCAGAAAGCTCGGAATCAATGTCATTACGACAGGAGAATGTGCTTATTATAAAAAAGATATTGTTCAGCATTACCCGAAAGCTCCTTATTTACTTCGACCGGCCAACTACCCTCCAGGCAATCCCGGCAGAGGGTGGGGGATCTACAATGTCGGAGATTCCAGAATAGGAGTTATAGATATGCTGGGCTTATACGGTTACTCTCGTGTCCACCTGAGCAATCCTTATACATATCTCCCGGAATTGATAAAGAAAATCAAACAGGACACTTCTACCGTAATAGTGAATTTCCATTCCCTGACCACAGCTGAGAAGTACACAATGTTCCACCATCTGGATGGCAAAGTAACCGCTTTAATTGGTTCGGGAACAAAAGCTTTAACTGCAGATGCTCTCATCTCTTCGAAAGGTACAGCTTTTATATCAGATACAGGCAGAACGGGAGCGTTTCAATCTGTCGGAGGTCTGGAACCTAAAGTGGAAATACAGAAATTCCTCACACAAATTCCCGAACGTTCTCTGGATTTCTGGAGCGAACAATATCTGCAGGGAGTCACAGTTGAGTCCGATGAATCCGGTCAGGCTCTCAGAATCGAAACAGTAAATATGAAATGCGAGGTGGAAGCCGATGAAAAAAATAGCCATAATTGACAGACTGGAGAGCGATGCGCTCTACGCGACTTACATTAAGAGCGAGCATGGCGGACACCATAAAGCTTTTATTAAAATCCAGGAAGATCTCACGTTCAAAGTAGACAACCCCTCCAATCTTTTTCTTTTGAAAGGAGACTCGGTTGAAATCTTCATAGAACCGAAAAACGCAATAGCACTAACATTTTCAATGTTTATCCAGCCTCTCATTGCGTTCATTATTTTCTACACTTCTTCCATGCTCTTTTTCAAAGGAGATTCGGAATTCTTCAGGATTCTGACTGGAATTACAGGAATACTTCTTTCTTTCGCGGCTACATATGTGTTTTTAAAATATCGCCCTCAGAAATTACCGGTTATAACCAAAAAAGTAAGCCAGGCGGAAATCGCAGCGGCATGTCCCGCCGGAACATCATGTAAATCCTGCAGCGGATGCGGCTGATTTCTTATCAGCTATGTTCTCTGGTTAAGGAACAAAGTCGTTCAGCCATATTATGAAGAGGAACAACTTCGCTGATATAACCGTGTTCAACAGCGACTTTAGGCATTCCGTACACAATTGATGTCTCTTCATCCTGTGCCAGGGTAATTCCGCCTTCCTTGTAAATCTGTCCGATTTCTCTGGCACCGTCTTTCCCCATGCCGGTCATGATGGCGGCAATGGATTCATTCTGATATTCTTTTGCAACCGATTCGAAGAGAACATCAACCGAAGGCCTGTGTCCGTTTACCGGATCTTTGCTGATAACATTTACAATGGCTCCGAGAGATTTCCGGCTCACCTGTATGTGAAAATCTCCGGGGGCGATAAGGATTCGTCCGGCTTTTAGCAAGTCTCCATCAGCAGCTTCCTTGACTTCCAGAGGACAGATTCTATCAAGACTTTTTGCAAACTCTTCAGTAAAACCGGCAGGCATATGCTGAACAACGACAACCGGTACAGCCAGGCCTGGATCAAAATCGGCAAAAACTTTTCTCAGGGCATTAGGTCCACCGGTAGATATACCGATCGCCATAATCTGTATCTTCCCCGGTTCTCGAAGAGGAGTTATTTTTTCCCAGTGGCTTGTTCCTATGGGAACGGAAGGTTTAACGGTTGTTTTCTGGTCGTTTCGAACGGGAGGCACAATCGGCCTCCTGACTGGAGCAACGACACTATCCGGCTTCTTCCTCGGTCCGGTTCTTTTTCTGTAATCCCGGCCATAGACAAGAAGAAGTTCTACAAGCCTGGAACCGACGGATTGAATATCATGCGAAACTGTTCCGGATGGTTTCGTAATAAAATCAGAAGCGCCGAGAGAGATCGCCTCCATTGTAACTTTGGCACCTTTTGTCGCTACTGCCGAAAGGACGATTACAGGAATCGTATTGCCGAGTTTATTTTTTTCCTTTAAAAATTCGATCCCATTCATCTCCGGCATCTCGATATCCAGAACAATGACATCCGGATCGAGGCGGGGCATTTTCTGCAAGGCGAACATTCCGTTCATAGCCTTCCCGGCTATTGTCAGCCCCTCGTGACTCTCGACAATTCTACCTATCAGATTTCTCATCATCGCAGAGTCGTCAACAATTAATACGGATATAGGGTCTTCAGTCATTTTTTCCTCATCAGCCTATTTTACGTTTTTACCGTAGATACAGGCCCAGTCTGTCTTGATAAATTCAAATTTGGTGTTCATGCCGAACAGCGACTCGGAATGACCTATAAAAAGATATGAGTGATCTCTCATGGAATTCCAGAAACCCTCCACAACATTTTTCTGTGCGGCTTCATCAAAATAAATGAGAACATTTCGGCAGAATACTACATCGAGATTTCTGGAATCTGATGGAAATTTCAAATTGTGATAATCAAATTTAATGAGTTTTTTTATACTATCTTTCATTATGTATCCGTTCTCAACAGGATCCATATATTTTTTCAGATAGTTATCCGGTATACCGTTAATTTTTGAAGCCGGATAAAAACCTTCCTGAGCTTTCATAAGAGACTTCAAGCTGAGATCTGATGCCAGAATGTCTATTTTAAAATCGGCCGGCAGATATTCCGAAAGAACCATGGCATTGGTATAAGGTTCTTCTCCGGACGAACAGCCGGCACTCCAGATTTTAAAGACCTTATCTCCCGAGGCTTTTTTCCTCTCAACCAGATCGGGAATAACATAATTGATAAATGTATCGTAATGAGCCGCGTTACGGAAAAAACGGGTCAGGTTTGTTGTTACGGAATCGAGTAATGCGCGCATTTCCTCCTGGTCCCGGCTTATAAGATTAAAATAATCCAGAACCGTTTCATGACCAGTGGTCCTCAAGCGCTCTCTTAAACGGCTCTCCAGTATGGTTCTATTGGAATTGGAGAAAAAAATTCCGCTCTTGTCATAAATGAAGTTTTTGTACTTTTCAAAATCTGCATCAGATAAAAAATCAGACACTGTTCTCGCCTGCTTTGTATTTTTATATTTAAAGTGTATTGTCTCGGACTAAGTGATGTCAATAGAAGGTTTTTTTATTAGTATTTGCGAACATCATGTTTTTACACTGTGTGGTGTTATACTGATAATATGAATTACAAGGAAAAGAGAGTCCAACTGGCTGTTAAGGGAATATCGCTTCATCAGGAATCACAGATGCCTGTAATCATTCTTCAAAGCGCTGACGGTAAACATACTCTACCCATTTCGATCGGCCCCTTTGAGGCCAGCGCCATTATAACCCAGCTTGAAAACATACATCCGCCCCGTCCTTTAACCCACGATCTTTTTTCGGAAATGCTCATAAAACACAAATTCAAACTTACGTCTCTTTATATTTATAAGGCTGTACAGGATAAATTTTATGCCTCTATTCAATATAAGCACGGTTTGAAAAATCATAATATTGAAGTCCGCCCCAGCGATGGTATTGCCCTGATTATACGGCATGGCGGTTCAATTTATGTCAATATGGATATACTGAAGGAAAAAGCCGACCAGAATTGGATTTTTGAGATGGACCGGATGTCTGAAGACTTCCTCTTTTTAAAAAATAACAGCAACGAACATTCTTTTATGTAATTGACACTTCAATATCAGCTGATAAATAATCTCAATGATGACAGAGTCAAGGTATTACTTATCTATCTTATTTCTCTTACTCTCTTTTTCCTGCACTCTCGATTACAGCGATGCCGGATTATCTGATTCCCTATCGGAAGAGATTCCCGATATAATTATTGAAGATTATGAATCTGTTGAAGTAAGGAACGGGTCACCCGCCCTGAAAATAGAAGCGGGAACAGCTCAGTTTTTCAATAAAAAAGAGGAAACGCATCTTACTGATGTCGATTTTTACAATTATGATGACCGGAAAGTATCCACTCACGGCAGAACTTCCAGCGCGATACTGAACATGAAAAGCGGGGACGCCTCAATGTCAGGAGGCATTCTCATAGAATCAGCTGAAGATGATTCCAGGCTAGAGACTGAAACTCTGTACTGGATTGATGAGGAAAAATTGTTGTCTTCCGACAGAGAGGACCGGGTTATTGTCATTGATAAAGAAGGTTCGAAATTAGAAGGCCTGGGGTTTTCAGCAGATATCAAGAGAAAAAGCATCAATTTTGAAGGGGAAGTTTCAGGTGAATTCAACTCTCAGGAATAAGCATTTTCTCATTATCATTTTATTTACGGCACTGAGTACCATCTTTGGCGAATCTATTGAGTTTTCAGCCGACTCGATGCGATATGAAGCCGCAGAAGGTAAAGAATTTACTCTTCTGTCCGGTAGCGCTTTTGTCAGAACGGGCAGTAAGGAAATCCGGGCGGACGAAATAAAACTCTTCGGAGAGGACTACAACATCCTGCTTTGTGAAGGAAATGTATCCGTTCTGGACAGCGAAGAAGAACTTCAGATTAGCAGTTCCTACCTCTATTATGACAGAGAAAGGAAAATTACCAGAATCAACGGTCGTTCGGAAATGCAGGATTTTAAGAACGAAATGATAATAAAATCCGGATTTCTTGAATACCGTCAGGAAGATGATATTGTAATAATGCAGATTGGAGTCCGGATTTTAAAAGAAGATCTGACTTGCCGTTGTGAGTTCGCCACCTATGATAAAGCTGCAGATACTCTTGAAATGACAGGCATTCCAGTTGTTTATAAAAATGAAGATGTTTTCCGAGCTTCGCAGATTACCGTTCTCCTGGAAAATGATGAAATACAGATGGACGGAAAAGTGGAAGGCTCTCTGATTATAAAGGATGAGGAAAGTGGAAGCGATCCTGAAAGTTGAAGGTCTAAGAAAAGTATTCGGACGGAAAGAAGCGGTTAAAGACATGAGCTTTTCCATGAAAAAAGGGGAAATTGTTGGATTGCTAGGTCCTAATGGGGCGGGAAAGACGACCTGTTTTTATATGATAGCCGGTTTTATCCGGCCGACTTCGGGAAAGATCTTCCTTAATGAAAAAGAAATAACCCATGACCCGATGTTCCGCAGAGCTCTTAATGGAATATCCTATCTGCCTCAGGATGCCTCAGTGTTCAGAAAATTAACAGTCGAGCAGAATATCTGGGCTATTCTGGAAACGAGAAAAGATTTATCAACATCGGACAAAAAGGACTATCTTGAATCTCTCATTTCTGATCTCGGAATCGGAAATGTGAGGAAACAGAAAGCTTTCACCCTTTCCGGGGGGGAGAGAAGGCGGACGGAAATTGCCCGTTCACTCGCCAGCAATCCCCAGTTCCTGCTTCTCGATGAACCCTTTGCCGGAATTGATCCGATTGCCGTATTTGAAATCAAAAAGATAGTGGAACACCTATCGGATCGAGGAATCGGTGTCCTGATAACCGATCACAACGTAAGAGATACTTTAGCCATCACTGAAAGATCATATATTACAAATCTGGGAGAAATTCTTGTAAGCGGATCGAAAGAGGAACTGCTGCAGAGTGAAACAGCCAGAAAAATTTATCTTGGTCACGATTTTTCCATGTAATCTTTAATGTGATTGACAATCGATCTCGTGAGTAATTATCATTAATTACAGGGAAGGAGATATATTTGCAGTTTCAAAGACCTGTATTAAAGCAGGAAATGAAGCTGAAGATGAGTCCACAGCTTCTGCAGTCGATCAGTCTTTTAGCTTTACCGTTACAGAATCTGAAATTAAAGATTAAAGAAGAAGTAGAAAAAAATCCTGCTTTGGAATATGTAAACGAAAACCAGTCTCTCTCCTACGATGAAATCGTCGATAAAAAAAAGGAAGATTTCGATCCTTTTGAAAATTCGTCCGATTCCGGTTATACCCAAACAAAATGGCAGGGAAACGATAATTCGAAGCGACAATTCATGGAAGGCACTATCAGCCGGTCCGAATCGCTTCAGGAACACATGGTATCCCAGCTCCATCTTCAGCCCATCGGCGAAAGGGAAAGGGAGATCGGAGAGCTGCTCATCTACAACCTTGATAACAATGGATTCTATATCGAGGAACCGGAGCTCCTGGTCAAATCTGATGAACTGGAGCTTATGAAAAAAGTTCGTCATTTAGTTCGACAGCTCGATCCTGTCGGAACCTGCGTAAGAGATTACATAGAGTCCCTTAAAGTACAGGCGGAAATTGACGGACGCTATCCTCCGGGAACTCTGGAAGTCATAGAGAATTATCTGGAGCTTCTCAACAGAGGTAAAATTTCTGATATCGCTAAAAAAACAGGTCTTTCCGAAGATGATATAGATGACATTCTCTACTACATTCGGTTTCTCGATCCTTTCCCCGGACGGGAGTATTCCATTGAAACGCCTTCTTACATAATTCCCGATCTGATTGTGAAAAAAAGAGAGGGGGATTATTTTCTCACCATTAATGAGGAGGAAATCCCCATACTTCAGATCAATTCCTATTTTGAAGAGCTATCAAAAGATGAAAACAAAGAGGGCGAGGACAAAGAAGTCAACAGATTCGTCAATTCGGCAGTTCGTGACGCCAAATGGTTTATGAATACAATAAACCTGTGGAACTCGACCCTTCTGAAAACAGCCAGAGCCATCGTTGATTTTCAGAGAGACTTCTTCAGAAAAGGCCCCAAGTATCTGGTCCCGCTGACATTAAAAGATATAGCCAGAGAAATCGATATGAACGAATCGACTGTATCGAGAATCACCCGCGGTAAATACATTCAAACCGAATGGGGTGTATTTGAATTGAAATACTTCTTTACCAATGCCGTTTCTTCAGGCAATTCAAAAACAGCAGTAAAGGAAATTATCAAAGAAATAATTGAAGAAAATAAATCCGGTAAAAAACTCTCAGATCAGAAGATTTCCGATCTTCTGCAGATGAGAGGTATAAATATTGCCCGGAGAACAGTAGCCAAGTACCGAAAGGAACTTGACATTATGCCGTCCTTCAGGCGCTAAAATTCAGGAGGCTGATATGACAGTAAATGTAAAAGGTGTTCATTACAATGTAAGTGACAACACGAAAGAGTACATCGACAAGAGACTGGAAAAACTGGAATTTGCTGATGAGCTGATCGTAGAACTCGACATTGTGATAACCAAGGAAGCCAAAGGTTTTTTTACTGTAGAAGCAAAAATTCACTTCCGTTGGGGCGAGCATAGCCATATGAAAGTAGAGGAAAGGGAGCTCTATAAAGCCCTCGATGAACTGGCTGATAAATTATTGATTAAAGTTTCCAGAGAGAAAGAAAAAATCAAGGAGCACTGATATATCAAGGAGAGGTTTTTAACCTCTCCTTTTTTTTTGCTATCTGATGTAATAATGAGAATCAAATCCCGGTTAGTTAAAAACACAAAGTATCTGACTTTTTTTCTAAAGAGAAATACAGTATAATTCCTAATAGATGAAATCTCTTACAGTGCTCGATCTTCTTGATCTGGATTTAAAAGAACACAATGCTCTTGAATTAAAATGCCTGGCGGGAAGAAAGGGGCTTGTAAGGGAAATCACGGTTCCGGAACTGAACAGACCGGGGCTTCCTTTAAACGGATTTTATGAGAATTTTGCCGAACAGCGGATTCAGCTCGTGGGAAGAGGGGAATACGCTTTTCTGGAAAAACTCTTTAAAGAAAGAGAGACCGATTCTGTCGAGAAGCTTTTCACTTACACCATCCCCTGCTGCATCTTCAGCCACAATCTCCAGCCGCATAAATACTTTCTGGAAATCGCAGAGAAAAGCCATACTCCCGTGTTGATCACCTCTTTGACATCTTCGGAAATTTCAGTCAGACTTATCCGTCTCCTGAGCAATTATTTTGCACCGCAGCAAACCGTTCACGGTGTTCTGGTAGAAGTTGCTGGAAGCGGTGTTCTTATCCAGGGAGACAGCGGAGTCGGTAAAAGCGAGACGGCTCTGGAACTTATTGAAAGAGGGCACAGGCTGGTTGCAGATGATGCCGTCGTAATCCGCTGTATAAGCGGAAACAATCTCATTGGTTCAGGTACCAATAAGGTCATCGGACATCACATGGAAATACGAGGGCTTGGAATAATCAATATCTCCCATATATTCGGGGTAGGAGCCATACGCGATGAAAAACAGATCGATTTTGTCGTCCAGCTTGAAGAATGGGATTCCAGTCAGATATACGACCGCATAGGTTCTCATGAAACGACTACGGATATTTTGGGAGTGAAAGTACCCTACCTCAAGATTCCCGTAAAGCCGGGCCGGAATATTCCTATAATTATCGAAACAGCCGCTCTTAACGAAAGGCTGAAACAGAAGGGACAATATTCAGCCCGGGAGTTTAACAAAAATATAATCCAGTGGCTGGAATCGGAGAATGCCCGTAAGGTCTACCTGGAAAACTATAATAATAAACAGGATATTAAATGAAGCAGAAAACAACTACCATAAAAAACAGAGCAGGCATACATGCCCGACCGGCAGCCCTGATCGTTCAGACCGCCAGCCAGTTTGAATCCAATATATTTCTGGAAAAAGATACGGAAAAAATCAACGCCAAATCCATTATGGGGATAATAACCTTGGGAGCCAGTTACAAAACAGATATTATCGTTTCAGCTGAAGGTAGCGATGAAGAGGAAGCCGTCGAAGCAATCGCCGCACTTTTCGAGAAGAAATTCGAAGAGGAATAATGCTGTTTTTCTGCTGTTTTTCCTTCTGGCTTTTTCTGGAACAGCAGAAACAGGTTCCAATTCAAAAGAAAGCCCAATCGAAGTCGATATCGATTTTGCCCTTCAGGACAGTGACTGGCTATTGAATTCCCTCAAGGAAGGCAACCGGTCTCAAATCATCCTCCAGATCCGCATATATGAAAAAAACGGTTCTCCTTTTCCTTTACCCGATAAAAATATCTGCCGCATAACTTATATACAGACTGGAAGAATTGATCCCTTTTCGGGTCTATATCAGATCAGCGATGATGCCGGTAATAACAAATTTCTGGAAAGCGAAAAAGATTTTTTAGCTGCTTTTCTTCATATAAGGACAGAGATTAGTCCCCAATGTGATTTTTCTCACAACCTTTCAAACTACTACCTTCAAAAAAAAGCTATACTGATAAATAAAGTTTACAAAGTACCTTTCCATATTTTTCAGTTTATCGACTACGATAACCGAATCTCGACGGACTGGATAAAAGAACCTTTTTAAAGGAATTTCATGAGATTAAGCAGGCCCAGAAATTTATCAATCAAAACTCTTTACTCTGCCATTCTTCTCTATCTTCTAATAATCGTTCTGTTCTTATTCTTTACAGATCAGGTACTGGAAGATATCAATTCAATAAGTCAGAGCTATATCCCTTTTATTCTTCCTCTGGCCATTGTTATGCCTCTTTTTCTCATGATCTTTATCATCTATTACCTGATTAAGCTGAAACGGATGAACAAAGTTCATTCACCGGGAATCAGACTCAAGTCCCGTCTCATTTTGTTTTTTTCCATAATTATTCTCTTTTCCGCAATTCCCCAGACAATCCTGTCTTTTAAATATATTAAGCAATCAACTGACAAATGGTTCGACGATAGCCTGGGAGACGCCCTGGAAAGCGGTCTGGAAATAGCACTGGATTATCACCGCTCCTATATTGACGATTTAAATGACTTATATAAATCTCCGGAAATTACTTCCATTATTTTCAAATACAGGGAGGACCCGTCTTCTCTCTGGACCGCTCTTAAGGGGCTGAATAACAGCCTCTCTTCCATGCAATTCGCTTTCGCCGGAGATGAGCTATTTTCCGGTGATGAAGACTGCCGAATCGAAAATTCGGCTTTTTACTCTCTTGGAGACGGTATTCAGCCGAAGAGGTCTGTCAGGGGTGTCGATATCCTGGGGTTCCTCAAAATTCTTAATCTCGATGGAACAGAGCTCCGGATTCTCTGCTCGATCCGCATACCTGACAAATTCAATATAAATACAGCCAGACTGACTTTTTCAATCGATCAATTTCAACAATACAAAGATTTTCAGGAGATATTTCCCGTCTACGCTCTTTTTATATATCTCTTCTTTGCCCTGCCTCTGATTTTTCTCGCCATTCTCACCGCATTCACACTGAGCGACGATGTGACAGTTCCGCTGGAGAGACTTGAAAAAGCTACCAGGAGGGTGGCGGAAGGAGATTATTCATTCAGGATACTCAGTCCGGCTAACGATGAGCTGTCTCTTCTTACGACCTCGTTCAATGAAATGATCAATGAACTGGAACTTTCGAGAATAAAAATTCTACAGACGGAAAAAGTGACAACCTGGCAGGAGATTGCCCAGAGACTAGCCCATGAAATCCGGAATCCGCTGACACCGATAAAACTGTCAGCGCAACGGGTTTTGAGAAAAAAGGACAGTCCGAACGTTTCGGAAATACTGGAAACATCAATGAATCTCATCATCAACGAAGTTCAATCTCTGGATAATATGCTGCAGCAATTCCGCGATTTTGCCAGACTGCCAAAAATCGAACCGGTCAGCATAGCTCTCGAATCTCTCATCAGGGAGAGCACGTCTATGTACAATGAGACCTTTCCAGCCATATCATTGGAAATTGAAGAGATAGATGCAACGATTAGAATCCATGCCGATAGAAATCAGCTGAAACAGGTTTTTATCAACCTGATAACCAATGCCATAGAAGCGATGAATGGCGTGGGAACCATTAACATTAGGACGGATATTGTTCAGAAAGGATATACGAGATATTGTCGAATTCAGATTCAGGATCACGGGTCGGGTATTGCACAGGAAGATATCCCGCGGGTGTTCCACCCTTATTATACGACAAAAGAAAACGGGACGGGTCTCGGTCTTTCCATAATTGAACGAATTATATTTGATCACAAAGGAAGAATATGGCTTGAGTCGCAAATGGGGTCGGGTACCACATTCTATATAGATTTACCAGTCGAGGTGGAAGAATGAACAGCATATTGATCATAGATGATGAGCCGGGGATCAGGGAAATCCTGAAAGATATTCTTCAGGATGAAGGTTACACCGTCTATCAGGCCGGCGATGGCTTCGAGGGTCTTCATCTTTTGAAAACCACAAAGGTTGAGTTGGTTCTGCTCGATATATGGTTACCCAGAATGGGTGGGATCGATGTTCTGAAAGAGCTGAAAAGCACTTACCCCGAACTGGAAGTCATCGTCATTTCGGGTCACGCCAATGTGGATATGGCTGTAAACGCCATCAAACTGGGAGCTTTCGATTTTCTTGAGAAACCGCTCGATATGGACAGGGTCATTACCTTAACGAGGAATGCGCTCAAGATTGAAAGCCTCAAACAGGAAAACAAAAACCTAAAAAACCAGCTGATGATTGAAGACAGAATGATCGGCTCATCATCGTCTCTCGATGAAGTTAACCGTATCATAGAACAAAGCGCCGGTTCCGATTCGAGAGTGATGATCACTGGCGAAAACGGTACGGGGAAAGAACTTGTCGCCAGAAGGATTCACCTGGGCAGCAACCGCAGGGGCAAACCTTTTATCGAAGTCAATTGCGCGGCCATACCCGACAATCTGATCGAGAGTGAACTTTTCGGACATGAAAAAGGGGCTTTTACAGGTGCGTCTTCCCTAAGAAAGGGGAAATTCGAAGCAGCGGACGGCGGTACACTTTTCCTCGATGAAGTGGCTGATATGTCCCTCAGTGCCCAGGCTAAAGTTCTCAGGGCTATTCAGGAAATGCAATTTGAAAGAGTAGGCGGAGAACAATCCATAAAAGTCGATGTTCGCATACTGTCTGCAACCAACAAAAACATAGCCGAAGAAATCGAAAAGGGGAAATTCAGAGAGGACCTTTTTTTCAGGTTGAATGTCATCCCCATTACGCTTCCCCCGTTGAGAGAAAGAGTCGATGACCTTGATGAACTCGTCTCCTATTTCATGGTTAAATTCAAAAAAGAGGGAACATCCCCCAAAACCATTTCTCCCGAAGGAATGGCTTTCCTGAAAAAATACCCATGGCCCGGAAATATCAGGGAACTGAAAAATTTTCTCGAACGTGTCAATATCATGTGCAATGAGCAGGAAATTTCTCTAGAATCAGTTCAAACCTATATAGGTGAACACTCCATAAATTCAGAAGATGAAACTCTCAACGGTTTTAAGGATTTAAAACTAAATGAGGCAAAAGATAAATTTGAAAGGGAACTTCTGGTTTATTATCTCAAGGAAAACAACTATAATATCAGCAAAACGGCACAGGTACTGGGGATATACCCGAGCAACCTTCACAGTAAAATAAAAAAATTCGATATTGAAGTAAAGAAATAGTATGAAAAACCTGACCAAAAGGCAGTCTGAAGTTCTCGATTTTATAAAAGTATTTATTGACTCCCATAAATATCCTCCTACGATCAGAGAAATTGCCGGCAATTTCGAGATTTCTGTGAAAGGTGCCTATGACCATGTAAAAGCTCTGGAGAAAAAAGACGTTATATCCTGTGACACGAACCGATCCAGGGCCATTGAAATTCGTTCCAGCGGAAGTGATGAGGAAATGATTTCCATTCCCGTTCTGGGAAATGTTGCCGCAGGACTGCCTCTTATGGCCTCGGAAAATTTCGACGGTTACATCAATCTCCCGTCAGGCATATTGAAACAGGGGGATTTTTTTGCCCTTTATGTCAAAGGAGACAGCATGATTAATGCGGGGATTCTCGATGGAGACACCGCTATCATCAAACAGAAATCAACTGCCGAAAACGGCGAGATAATTGTAGCCCTGATAGACGATTCGGTAACGCTGAAAAGATTCTATAAAGAAAGCAGCCGGGTGAAACTGATGGCTGAAAATGATGATTACAGCCCCATTTATACCCAGAACATACGGATCCTCGGAAAGCTTGTAAAAATACTGAGAGACTATGAGTAAGCAGACTTTCCTTCTCCTCGGCCCTGAAAACGGCGAAAAAAAAGACTTTGTAAAAAATCAGGAAAAAGCTCTTATATCAAAATTCGGCGAGACTGAAAAATTCCGCTTCTACCCATATGATACGGAGATCTCTGAAATCGTTTCAATCATGAGAAACGGTTCCTTATTCTCCTCCCACAAAATCGTCACCATCAACAATTGTGAAGATATCAAGAAGAAGAGCGCTGTCGATCAGCTGGTCGAATATCTGAAATCTCCCTCGGAAGATGTGACCCTCTTTCTTTTGAGTGATGCGAATAAAATCGACGCAAAAATTGAAAAGGTTATAAAAAAAGAAAATAAAAAAATCTTCTGGGAACTCTTTGAAAATCGGAAGAGAGACTGGGTTATCTCCTTTTTCCGCAAGAGGAATCTCTCCATTGATCCCGAAGCCGTTGAACTCCTTCTGGAAATGATCGACAACAATACCGATTCCATGCGAAACGATTGTGAGAAACTGGCTTTTTATTTCAAGGAAGGGGACCGTATCAGCGAAGACGATATTGAAAATTTTCTCTATCACAGTAGAGAAGAAAATGTTTTCACCCTTTTTGAAAAAGTCTGTCGAAGAGATCTGGAAGCATCTCTTGATGTTCTTAACAGCATTGTTCTGGCCCGAGAAACCCAGCCGGTTCAGCTCTTGAGCGGTTTGCTCTGGCAATTCCGGAATTTACTGAGTCTGAGCACCATGCTTTCGCGACGGGTTCCTCAGCCAGAAGCTCTTCTGAAAAGTAATATACGCGGTAAGAAAAGCCAGAAAACCTATCTCGAAGGTACCCGCAATTTCAGAATTCACGAGTTGGAAAAGATCATTACATTAACCATGGATTACGATAACAGGCTTCGTTCAGTCCGGACGGAAATGCAGGATTCTGTTGTGGAGATGTATCTTTACAACTGCATCAGGAAGATGGCTTAAGCTTTTCCGATAAGTAGCTTTTCAAAGTTTCAGCCACATCCTGACTGACTCCAGCCGTTGAGGCGATATCCTCGCTCTTCTGTTCATATATCCCTTGAAGGGATCCGTAGGCTTTCAACAGTTTGGTACTCCGTTTCTGACCGATCCCCGGCACGCTTTCCAGACTTGATAGAGTCAGCCGGCTTTTCCTAAGCGTTTTATTATACCCCGTTGCGAAACGATGCGTTTCATCTCTTACATACTGGAGGACCCTCAATGCCGGATTTCCTTCCGGAAGATCAACTGGTTTGTCAAATCCCGGCATGAATATAAGCTCCTCTTTTTTTGCCAGACCTGCCAGGGGAATATCCAGATTCAGCGCCTTTAGTACAGAATGGGCGGCATTGACCTGCCCTTTTCCACCATCTATCAGAATGAGATCCGGACGTTCCAGATCTTCATTTATAACACGCGTATAACGGCGGGAAACGGCTTCGGCAATGGATTTGTAGTCATCGATCTTCCCGTCGAGACTTTTCATTTTCAATCGTCGGTAGTTTTTCTTGTCGGGGTTTCCATCTTTGAAGGAGACCAGGGAAGCGACTGTAAACTGACCATTGAGCTGAGCGATATCAAAACCTTCTATCCTTCTGGGCAGAACAGGAAGATTGAGAAGGAGCTGTAATTCCTCCAATGCCGGAATGTTTCCCTTTTCCATCATCAGCTTATCCAGATCGATAAGTGCGTTATCTTCGGCCATTTTCATGACCGACTGATCCCTTTTATCCTCAGCGGGACGTATTAGATTATCCCGTCCTTTTTCGATCCGGAAAAAATCCTTTAAGAGAGGAACATCCGTATGAGAGAGAAAAAGAGTTTCAGGAAGCTCTTTCCGTCCCGTCCCGTAATATTGCAGAACGAATTCCGTTAATGCGTCCTCCGGATCTCCGGCGTAGGAAGATCGGAAAATATCCCGTCCGAGCAAGCGTCCGCCTCTCATCTGCATAACAGCAAAGGAATAGTCATTTCCGGAGTAAGCCGTCCCGATATAATCTCTGCTTCGCTCATCAAAGTCGACAATTCTCTGTTCCATATTCAGCTTTTCAATAGCAAGCAGAACATCGCGGATTTCTGCGGCTTTTTCAAAATTCAGTTCAGCCGACGCATCGCCCATCTCTTTTTTGAGTTCTTTTTCAAGCATTACGGTTTTACCCGACAGAAGACTCCTCACTTTTCTCACTCGCGATTTATACTCTTCGAGACTGATGTAATCGACACAGGGAGCGGGGCAGCGTTTAATATGATAATACAGACAGGGAGCTTCTCTTTTTTTCAGGGTCCCTTTGCATTTCCGTAATGGAAACAGCTTGTCGATCAGCTCCATATAGCGGTCTATGCTTTTAACATCGGGAAATGGACCGAAATAAGAGGATCCGTCTTCCACAATGCTTCTGGTCCGGAAAACCCGGGGATACTCATGCCCGGTAATTCTTATAACCGGATAGCTTTTTCCGTCTTTCAGATCGATATTGAACCGTGGTTTCCACTGCTTGATCAGATTATTCTCAAGAAGCAGAGCCTCGTATTCGTTCTCCGTGACAGTATACTCGATCGTGTATATCTGGCTGACCAGAAAGGATGTTTTTATATCTTTACCCGAGTTGAAATATGAACCGACACGGTTTTTGAGATTTCTGGCTTTCCCCACATATATTATTTCTTTGGATTTGTTCTTCATGATATATATGCCCGGAGATGAGGGGAAGTCTTTTATTTGGCTTTTGAAATCGGCTCTTTTCGGTTTACTATCTTTCATATGATTCCGATATTTATAAAAATGCGTTCAATACTATTAAGTATATTACTACTCTTTCTTCTCTCCGGTCTATATGGATCAGATCAACAGATTTTCCTCGGGGAAGCGGATCTCTGGGAAAATGTCAACCTGACCAATCTCACTCTGATTCCGGGGAAAAGAGGCTATCTCGATATTACAAATCAGGATAATACACATAAGCCGGATAAGCACTCCGATATGATTTTTCCTTTTAACAGCAACAGCCTCGCCGATGAAACTGGTCATTACGAACTGATCAGCCCCTTAACCCTATCAACTCAGGAAGGAAGCTTCGGTGGTTCAGCAGCATTATTTGCAGGCTCCGAACCCCTTTTGATACAGAAAAAAGCCTCTTCCCTCTTTTCACCTTCAACAATCTGGGATGATTTTTCCCTTGAGTTCCGCTTATATCCCGCTACCTTGAAGGAAGGATCCACTATTTTTCTCTGGAAGGGTCTGCAGATGGTGGATAACCAGCTCATACCTCAGGAAATTCGATGTACAGTGAACAATAGAAAACTGGTTTGGGATTTCGAGAATTTCTTTCTTTATCCCGACAGTTCACTCAACAGAGTGACCCTGGAAGGAGAAAAGCTTATACCGCGGGAATGGACCCATCATCAGATTCTATTCAACAGCGAAACAGGACTGCTCGAATACAGAATCGACAACGTTCCTGCCGATAGTACCCATACAAGTAAAAGCGGCCGAGAATCAGTTGAATTCAACATCCCCGTTATCGGAAATCAGCAGAGCTTTCCCATAGAACTGGGTGAAAATTTTACAGGATTAATTGATGAGTTGAGTCTGACCCGGTCCATTTCCCAACAGCCGCAATTGAACCGTTACACTGATTCGGGATACATGGAGAGCAAAATTATCGATCTCCAATCCCCGGATTCAACTTTATTTCTTATAGAAGCCGAACAGCACCTGCCCGACAATACATCTATTGTCTATGACTTTGCCTTGGCTCAATCGAAAATAGACTTGCTGGGTCCTAATGTCAAATGGGAAAACTATATCGTTGGGAACCCCATAAACCGCAAAGGGCGTTTTCTGAAAATCAGAGCAAGGCTATTTGCTGAACCGGCAGTCGATTCCGCACCGGTCCTGTCTTCATTGACAATTATCTACAGGGAAGCAGCACCTCCCCATCCGCCTTTGAATGTTGCAATAACTGTCAGCGATGGAATTTTTTTAATCAGCTGGGATAAATCGATTGACCCCACCATTGACGGGTATATGATTTATTATGGAGATCAGCCGGGAGTTTACTTTGCCGAAGGCAGTCCCGTAGACGCGGGTAACAACAGCTCATATCTACTGGAAAAATTAGATAAAAACAGACGTTATTATTTTTCTGTAACATCATACAGAAATGACGACAGGAGAATTGAAAGCCGGTTTTCCCGTGAAATAAGTTATAGTCCTTGAGGTACAGGTGGAAGAAAGTGATATTCAGGAAGTTCTTAACAGAGCTGCCAATGCTTTTAACATAGAAGAGTTTTCTCTGGCTGAAGAGCTTTTAACATCACTTCTGAAAGAAGAGGATAATTATCACGCGAGAATACTGCTTGGGGCTGTGTATGGAGAAGCCGGTCATTATCTGAAATCCATCAGAGAATTTGAGAAAGCTCTGGATCTCGATCCTGAATCACATGAAGCTTTAAATAATCTCGGAATCATGTACAAGAAGAATGAATCCTATGATCAGGCTCTTGAATCCTTATTGAAAGCCGTCGACCTGGCACCGGACAGACCGGACATCTATTATAATCTCGGTAATGTTTATAAACAGCTCGGGCGGATCAGCGATGCTGAAAGAGCCTATAAAACTGCGATTAACAAAGACCCCTCTTTTATACAGCCCTATAACAATCTGGGGACCATTTATGAATCGCGAAAGGAATTCGACAGAGCTATTGAACTCTACAACCGGGGATTGAATATAGATCAGAATAACGCCAGGCTCCTCTATAACAGAGGTGTGGCTCATCTGGCAAAAGGGAGTTTTGAAACAGCAGAAGGAGATTTTTCCAATGCCCTGAAAAGAGAACCGGACTGGGATAAAGGACTGAACAATCTGGCTCTTACAATTCAAAGGCAGAAACGGGAGGACGAAGCTCTCGATATTTTCAACAAAGTTCTTGAAATCAACCCGGAAAATAAAGAGGCGGAAAACAACATTGCCGTACTCCTTATTAAAAAAGGGGAAATCGAAGAAGCTGAAAAGCATCTTAAGGAAATTATAAAGAAAAATCCTTCCTATATCGGAGCATCCCGTAATCTCCAGAAACTCTATGAGAAAAAAAATGACCATGTGAATTCCCTGGAAGAACTGAACAGGATTCTTAATCTCGATCCTTCTAATCTCCGTATCAAGGAAAAAATCTGCCGGACCCTCATAGATCTCAAACGCTATGAAGAAGCAGAACAGACTCTGGAACACATTCTTGTCCGAAACAAAGATAATCCGGAAGCTTTTCGCCTTAAAGCCATATTATTCGCTTTGACCGACCGGGAGAATTCCGTAGACTCCGTATTGTCCGACCTGCTAGCCGTTAATCCCGAAGAACAGGAAATATACCTCTCCCTGGCGAGAATATTTCTCGATAGCAATGATCTGAAAAAGGCTGAACACTATCTGAGCCAATATCTTGAACTTAACCCGACAGATAGGGAAGCACTTTTTAAACTGGCAGAATTAAGACAAAAGCAGGGCGATTCATCTGGTGCAGTTAAAATACTGGAGCCCTTCAGAGAGACTGTAGAGGAGTCGGATCTTATATACGTGCTTGCCGATGCCTACAGAGATTCAGGTCATGAGACGGAAGCTCTGGAATTATTGAATAAAGAAATCAGCAATATGGATAAATTCGATAAGCCGGAAGATTTGGACAATATAACCAAAACCCTCGAAGAATATGAAAAAGCCGTAGAATCATTTGAAAAAAACAAAAGCGAAAACCCTGGCCGCAATATTGAGACACTTCAGAAATGGGCCGAGTCTGTTTATAAAGAGAATGTTTTCGATTTCGAAGATTTTCTTTTTGATAATTTTCCGATTGATGATGATGAATCGATCAGTATCATCGACATAGGAGGAATGGAACCGGTCATTCAGATAAATGAACCTGAAGAGATTCTATACCTGGAAGAATCGGCTGAGGATTTCTCAGACATTGACGAGTACACGGAGTTGTTTGAAGACGAAGAACTGGATCCAGAAAAAGATCAACAGGCCCCGGCTCAATCTCATGCACCGCCTACTCAGGAACAGGCTCCATCTCAGGCACCTGTTCCGACTCCACAACAATTGACGATTCCCAATATTACAATTGTTCAGCCCCAGCCTCAGGTTATTAATGTGCCACCACCCCGAAATACTCCGCCAGTACCCCCAGCGCCAGAGGAACCTGTATCTCCGGAACCGGAAGATACGGAAGCAGAAGAAGATGATCTCGAGCTGATATACGAAGACGAAGTGCTGGAAATACCT
>NZ_JACHGJ010000011.1:19956-126178 GCF_014207565.1 Spirochaeta isovalerica
AGAACCTGAACCTGAACCTGAACCTGAACCTGAACCTGAACCTGAACCTGAACCTGAACCTGAACCTGAACCTGAACCTGAACCTGAACCTGAACCTGAACCCGAACCCGAACCCGAACCCGAACCCGAAGAAGATCTTAAAGGTAATCTTCTAGGTCTGATGCATTACCTCTCCGATCTGACAGACTACATGAGCGAAGGTGCCCGGAAAAAGCTCGATGAAAAAGATATTACCCTGAAAATGGCAAAAGTCACATCAAAGCTTGAAGGCAAACACACATTGACTGAAATCGGAAACCTCTACGACAGGAGAAAAAACCAGAGAAAAAATATAGATATCAACGATGATAAATTATTCTCTAGTTTTTCCTTCCTCACACGTATGACAGAAGAACATCCTGATAACAAAGTAAAAAAAGCTCTGGTAAACAAAATGGACAATCTTCTGGAAAAAATCCGAAATCATAAAAAAGAAGAAAACGGAGAAGACTAGAGCTGTCTCCCCTCACTCAGTTTACTTTCAAAAAGGGTTTTGTCCCGTCCTTTCAGTCCGTGTTCTTCTCCTTCCAGCATTCTGCTAAGCGCCTTCAGTTCATCACGGGAAAAACGAACGCTTCCTTTTATATACTGATCGAAAGCCTCAAAGGCGAGAGGACAGACTGTGGAAGCCGCCTGATACATGGCTTCTGCATAAACGCGTATTTCTTTCTGGGCATGGGCATCCATACGCAACCTGAGAAAATGAAAAAGATTATGAAGATCGATCTGCCAGTACCATTCCGTATAGAGACTGAGCGGCAGATTGATTCTGGCAAGCTCTCTGGCAATATCCTGTTCCAGAAGCGATTCATAATTGCTGTAGACCCGTTTCTGATCTTCTTTAAAAAGCTCAATAACTTTTTTCTTGATTTCTTCAGGAACTTCCTCTTCCGAACGCCCCTGCTTGTTATCGGAACTTTGAAAGGAAATATCAGCCAGTTCGGGAATGTAAAAATCATCGTTCATTACACTATAGCGCCCGGAAATTTCATTTAGCCTTGCCGTTCTGTGTCGGATCCATTGTCTGGCGACAAATAGAGGCATCTTACAGTGGAAAGTAAAAACGACCTGCTCAAAAGGAGATGTGTGGTCATTTCTCAGAAGATAGGTTATGAGTCCTTTATCTTCTCTGACGCTTTTTGTCCCTTTTCCATAGGATACCCGGGCAGCCTGGACGATTCTTTCATCACTTCCCATATAATCGACAAGGCGGACAAACCCCTTGTTCAACACCGGAAATTCCTTATCCAGTATTTTCTCCGCTTCTTCTACAAAACAATGTGCCATTAGCAGCTACCTTCCTCAAAAAAGCCGGGGGATATCTCTCCCCGTGAAATATCTCTTATCTTTTCCGCAAACAGGTCTTTTTCATCCATAGGGATTTGAGTCCTTATGGTGATTCCCGTGGAAAATTCTTCCTCCACATTCAAAGCGCCCACATCTGCGAGTATTTTCTTGACTCCGTCAAACAAGCTGTAATCCAGAGTGAAGACAGTCTTTATTGTATAGATTTTTTCTTTAACAGGTAATGCCTCGAGAACATTTTTTGCCGATTGTCCGTAAGCGCTGACAAGTCCGCCCGTTCCAAGTTTCGTTCCTCCGAAATATCTGGTTACGGTTAAAAGGACATCTGTCAAACCGCTTCCCTTCAGAACTTCATATACGGGACGTCCCGCCGTTCCGTGCGGCTCCCCGTCGTCACTAAGCCCCGACATGGCACGATCATCTCCCGTAAAGAATGCATACACCACATGCCGGCATCCGGGATAGGAATCGCGAATTTCCCGGATTCGTTTTTTAACCTCTTCCTGCCCTGTCAGAGGTTCGACAGTGGCAATAAACCGGGATTTTTTCATCTCATACTCAATGGTATGTTTTTTTGCTGGAATTTTTATTTTTTCCATATGATTATTTTAATTATGAATCTCTATATTTTAATATGGTTTGCCCTTGGGATTATTTTCATTATATCAGAATTATTTATTCCGGGCTTTACTATTTTTTTCTTCGGCTGCGGGGCTTTACTCACCGCCGTGACCGGTTTGATTTTTCCTTCTGTCGCTCAGAGTTACGTCATTCAACTGATTATCTGGCTGACTTCCTCGATCCTCTCACTCGTCTTCCTGAGAAGAAAATTTTCCAAAACCTTCACCGGGAAAATTCACAAAAACCAAACAGACAGCTTCATAGGAGAACAGGCTGTCGTCATAGACGATATCGGAGAAAAGACACCGGGGCGGATAAGCATACTGGGAACGACCTGGAAGGCCGAATCATCCGATGGATCCAGATTTTACAAAAAAGACAAAGTCCGTATTGTAAAGCGGAAAGAGTCTGAGAGCCTCACATTTATCGTAGAAAGATTTACTGATGATTAAGAATTATATAAAGGAGTTGTGAATGGAATTAATACCGCTGATTATTATATCAGCCCTAGTGATTATCATCCTGTTCAAGATGATCCGCATCGTTCCCGAACAGGAAGCATGGATTATCGAGGAATTCGGAAAATTCAAAAAAGAATTGGGTGCCGGATTGCATTTTGTAATCCCGGTTATTCAGAGAGTCGCCTATAAGCTCGAACTGAGAGAGGAAGTGATCGACGTTATGCCTCAGATCTGCATAACAAGAGACAATGTGCAGATAACTGTTGACGGAATTTTATATCTCAAAGTAATCGATCCTCAGAAAGCCAGTTACGGCATTGAAAATTACCGGTTTGCAACAGCTCAGCTCGCACAGACCACAATGAGATCGGAAATCGGAAAAATCGAGCTGGATAACACTTTTTCCGAAAGAAATTCTATCAATAATGCTGTTGTGAAAAGCGTAGATGAGGCAAGTGACCCCTGGGGTATTAAAGTTACCCGGTATGAAATTAAAAACCTCGATCCTCCGGAATCCGTTGAAAAAGCCATGGAAAGGCAAATGACCGCTGAAAGAGAGAAAAGAGCTGATGTTCTTGAAAGCGATGGTGTAAAACAGGCTGCCATCAACGAATCAAAAGGAGCGAGAGAGGAAGCTATAAACCGGAGTAAAGGTGAAAAGCAGAAGAAGATCAATGTCGCCGACGGAAAAGCAAGAGCAATAGAACTCCAGGCTGAAGCAACGGCGGAAGGAATAAGGCTGATCGCCCAGGCTATCAATAAGCCCAACGGAGATAAGGCCAGATCCATGAGAATATTCCAGCAGTATTTATCTCAGCTTGGAACGATTCTCAAGAATTCCAAAACTCAGGTCATTCCTCTGGAAGCAGCACAGCTCAAATCTCTTTTCAAAACGGTTATTCCGGCTTTGTCAGATAAGGAGGCCAAGTAATGCTCAGTAATATAGTAATAATCATTCTTCTGGTCATTCTTGGAATAGCCATACTGCGCAGTATCAGAATCGTTCCGGCCAAAAAAGCCTTTGTTGTAGAGAGACTGGGAAAATACTGTAAAACCATGGAAGCCGGTTTCCATATTCTGGTACCCTTTATCGACAAGGTGGCATACAAGCACTCCCTGAAAGAGAAAGCTCTCGACGTCCCCATACAGCCCTGCTTTACACAGGACAACGTCAAGGTCATGGTTGACGGCGTGGTTTACATGCGCGTTGTCGATCCCAAAAAAGCCAGTTACGGAATTACCAAAAGAGTTAAAACGCCTCATCTGACTGATTATGAATACGCCACGATTCAACTAGCCCAGACAACCATGAGATCCGTCATCGGCAAACTGGAACTGGACAGGACTTTCGAGGAGAGAGATTCGATCAACGCGGAGATAGTCAGAGATGTAGACGAAGCTACGAATCCCTGGGGAATTACGGTTTCCCGATATGAAATCCAGAATATCAAAGTTCCCGACAGCATTTTAACCACTATGGAAAAACAGATGCAGGCCGAGAGGATCCGGAGAGCTGTCATTCTTGAAAGCGAGGGATCGATGGAAGCAAGAATCAACCGCTCCATCGGAGATATGGAAAAAGCCATCAATGAAAGTGAAGGGGAAAAGCAGAAAATGATCAACGAAGCCGAAGGAAAGGCTTCAGAGATCAGAGCCCTTTCTCGGGCAACGGCGATCAGTTTAGCCAAAGTGGCGTCAGCAATAGGACAGGAAAACGGTGAGGATGCCGTATCTCTTCAGCTGACCGAAAGCTATTTTGAAGAGCTTAACAATCTGGCGAAAAGTGATACGGAAGTCATTCTTCCCGTCGACATGACCAATATCAAAGAGATCGAAAACCGAATCAAAGATTTTATTAAATAATAAACCATTCCGGCCGGCAGCGTGAAAATCTGCCGGCCTCTAATTTAAAAATATTGTTGACAGATAAAAATACTTATAATTAGACATTTGACGTTTTTTATGTTATCTTATCCATGTATTAATTTATAAAATAAAACTCACAATTACATACACAACTGACTTTCTCTATATTAGTATTTATTATATCTACTTTCTGTCTTAATCGTGAATTGTGAAGTTATCGGAATAGTATCGAGGAGAATTCGTGTTAAAAAAGCAGTTTCCCAAAGTTCATTACTACGATCAGGACTTTGTCGATATATATAACAGAACATGGGCATGGACACAGGATGTATGGAAAAAAGGTACTCCCGAAAACGGTTTCGGAAGTACTTATATGTCGCATCAGGACGATTCCGTCATCAATCAATTCGATACCTGTTTTTCATCTTTTTTTCTGGTATACAGCAATAAAGTTTATGATCCCGCCAAACAGCTGGATATTTTTTATTCAAAACAGGAAGAAAACGGCGCCATAAGAAGCATGTACTCAATAGACGACGGTAAACCTGTTTTTACTGAAGGAAACCCCGAGTCTGTCATGCCTCCCCTTTTCGCCTGGGCCGAGTACAATATCTTTCACAAAGTCGGACAGAAAAAACGAATTAAAGAAATCATGCCTGCGCTCGAACAGTACTATGACTGGCTTGAAAGCGAATTCATGGATGATTCGGGTATGTATTCCGTGCCTCTCGAGGCGACAACCATGATTAATTCACCAAGAGACAAGATGTATTATCCCGTTGATTTTAACAGCCAGCAGGCTCTCAACAGTCTATACATGTCAGCACTTGGCGATATATTGAATGACAAGGATCTGAGTTTCCGTTATAAAAGAAAATATTTTGCCTTGAAAACCCGTATCAATTCACAGATGTGGGACGATGTAACCGGCCTCTATCTCGATCTGGATAAAAACAGAGAAAGAATTCAGGTAAAAACCATTGCTTCATTCTGGCCTTTACTTGCAGAGATACCCAATGAAGAAAAACTTGAACAGCTGATAGCCCATCTGAAAAACCCGGACACTTTCGGTACTGATAATCCATTCCCCTCACTGGCAGCTGACGAACCCGCTTTTTCTGAAAACGGAGAAGGTTACAGAGGTTCAGTTTTTCCGGTATTCACATTTATGGTTATCAAAGGTCTGGAAAAGTACGGTCAATACGATCTGGCAAGGGAATGCTCAATCCGTCATATGTATTATATACTCGATACCTTTCACCCTGAAAGCGGAAAAAAGGGGTCCCTCTGGGAAGCCTACAAGCCCATGAAAGACGGTCCGGCTATCTGGACAGGTAAAGAAGATTTTAACAGGGAACTCTTCATTCCTGCTGCTGCACTCTCCACTCTCTCTTTAATGATAGAGAATGTTGTGGGGCTGTTTATTTCTCTACCGAGGAAAACAGTAGACTGGATCATTCCCACACTGGAATTAATGGGTATTGAAGATCTTTCCTTGAAAAGAAATTACATTACCATATTGAGTAATAAGAGTTCGAGAGGATGGGAAATCAGACTCGAATCTGAAAAGCTATACTATTTTACAATTGATTTGATCGGAAGCAAGAAGAAAACGCTTCCCATTCCTTCGGGAAAATGTTCCATGCTGATCGAAAAGCTTTAATAAAAAACGCCTCTTTTTGAGGCATTTTTTATTTATAATTCCCGCCTGCCCTTAAAGGCTCTACTGATACTCAATTTATCGGCGTATTCAAAATCACCACCGACCGGAATCCCTGAAGCGATCCTCGTTATGCTTATCGCGCTTTCCTTAAACATCTGTGCAATAAATAAAGCCGTTGAATCCCCTTCAAGCGTAGGGTTTGTGGCGATGATGATTTCCTCTATACTATTTTTCTTGACTCTCTCCGCCAGTCTTCCCAGTTGCAGTTCTTCCGGACCTATGCCATCTAAAGGAGACAGGACGCCATTGATAACGTGAAACAGCCCATGGAATTCACCGGTTGAATCAATAGTCAGAACATCCTGGGGCTGTTCTACGACACAGAGTATCGATCTGTCACGAGAGAGTGAGCTGCATATGTGACATATATCATCTTCTGTATAATTGCCGCATTCGGGGCAGGGATGTATTCTATCCTGAATCTCCATAATCTCAAGCCCAAGCGTTTCATTGAAACCCCTCTGACTTCCAAGCAGATAATAAGCGATTCTGGAAGCGCTTTTCTTTCCAACCCCGGGAAGCTTTGAAAGGTTTTTAATGAGAAGATCGAGACTGTCCATCAGAAACCGGCCATTCCTGGAGGTATGTTGAGGTCTCCCGCCATTTCCGTTTTTATTTTTTCTTTTATATTTATACTGGCAGCCACAAAAGCTGACTTTATCAGATCTTCAAGCATCGTAATGTCGCGGGGATCCACGCAGAGAGGATCGAGTTTAACCGACTGTACTTCCATCTGTCCGTTGATAACGACTTCCACAAGATTTCCGCCGGCATTACCACTGGCCGTTATATTCTTCAGTTTCTCCTGCATATCTCCCATTTTAGACTGCACGTCCTGAAGATTTTTCATAAAATCCATTGGATTGAAATTCATTTATTCACCTCTGATCAGTTGTCCCCTGAATACTGATTTGACAAGATCGATCTGGGGATCTGATTCCTCTTTCTTTTCCTGCTCTTCCACGTTGCTTACCGTTTCAATTCTGATGTCTTTATCGAAAAGCTTTTTCATCTCATCGATAATGAAACTCGATTCCCGGTTAACAAAAGAGGATTCAAAAAGCGACCGGAAAGTCAAAGTCAGAATTTTATCGTTCAGCTCCCATCTCTGAGCTTTGCTCAAAGCGGCGTAAAGAGACATATTTGCTGATTTCAAGTGTTTCAATAATCTGTTTTTCAATTCGACCGAACTGAGTTCCGGTTCCCCGGCAGGCTCTTCTTCCGGCTGAGCAACGATCCTTTCCTGTACCGGAACGGAGGGGCTTTCATTTTTTCTGAACTTACTGAAAAACTCACTGGCCGCCTGGCCGCTGTCCTGCGGTTTCTCAAAGCCCGTTTCCTCAATTACCGATTGCTTTACCGGAGCTGTCGGCGTTACTGACGTACCTGACCCGGGAGAGATGCTACCTGTAACAAGTTCATTTCTCAGCATACCGATATTATTCATTATCGCTTCAGGACTGATGTATACCGCAAGCGATGACATTTTGCTTAAAAGGATATCGAGTTCAAAACGCTGATTCAGAGAATAGCGAATATCTCTGTAAAGTTGAAAAGTCAAGTCTACGGCATATTCGAGCTGCTGCACCGAAAAGGAATCAATAACTTTCCGGGAAAACCTTTCGATATTGAAACCGAGTAGTGATTCCTTGCGAATATTGTGCTTGATAAAAAGTATATGACGGAAATATTCCGAAAGATCTATTACAAACTGTTCGATGGCAACACCTGTGTTGAGAATCGTTTCTCCATATTCAATGACATCCGCCGCTTTCCCGTCGGCCATAAGTTCGGCAAGCTCATTCATCTGATCGAGACCGACCAGACCCAGCTTCTCGCGTATTTTCTCAAGAGTCAGTTCACCTTCGGAGAACGAAACGACCTGATCGTACAAAGTATAGGCATCGCGAAGCGATCCCGTTGCCTCTTTGGCAATCCAGAAGAGCGCGTCATCTTCATATTTCAACCCGGATTCATCGGATATCGATGCCAGAAGCTCTTTAATGACATCAGTGGATATAAGACGGAAATTAAACTGCTGGCAGCGGGATTTTATTGTCGCCGGCACTTTATGAATTTCCGTAGTGGCGAAGATGAATACAATATAGGGGGGTGGTTCTTCAATAGTTTTCAACAGCGCGTTAAAAGCACTGTTTGAAAGCATGTGGACCTCATCGATAATATAAATCTTAAATTTGGAATTGCTGGGAGCAAAAAGAACTTCATCTTTGATCTCGCGAATATCGTTGACGCCCGTATTCGACGCACCGTCGATCTCTATGACGTCAAGGGAATTGCCCTGAGCAATTTCTTTGCAGTTCGTACATGTACCGCAGGGATCCGCCGTCGGACCGTTCAGACAATTTAAAGATTTTGCGAGTATCCGCGCTGATGAGGTTTTACCTACCCCTCTGGGCCCGGAAAAGAGATAGGCGTGGGCTATTCTCTCTGTTTCGATGGAACGTCTCAGTGTCGCCGCGACAAATTCCTGACCGGAGAGTTCGTCCAGCTTCTGAGGTCTCTTTCTGCTAGCTGTTACTTCGTATGCCATAAAAAAACCCCTTCAGCTCATTTCAAGCTAGTTGCACACATTTCTCAATTACTTACCGCTGCTACCTTCCGGTCCTGACGGGGTTGGGCAATGAGGAATAGTGCAGAACCTGAAAGTCAGCACCGAAGGGGAAAAAACGGAGAGAGGGGGATTCGAACCCCCGGTACCTTGCGATACACACGCTTTCCAAGCGTGCTCCTTCGGCCTCTCGGACATCTCTCCAGGTTGAAATGATATGTTTTTACCGTCAGTACCGATTGGCTTCTGACAGAGTATGCCCAAGAGGATTCGAACCTCCGACCTTTAGATCCGCAATCTAACGCTCTATCCAACTGAGCTATGGGCACGCGATCGGAGAGGGGGGGATTCGAACCCCCGGTGCGGTTACCCGCACAACACCTTAGCAGGGTGCCACCTTCGGCCGCTCGGTCACCTCTCCAGTAATTGTTTGAACGGAGAGGGTGGGATTCGAACCCACGGTAGGTCTCCCTACGCTGGTTTTCAAGACCAGTTCCTTCGACCGCTCGGACACCTCTCCTTATAATTACGAAGGGTAAAATAACCTGAATGCCCTCTATAAGTCAATAGTTTTTAACCTTTTTAAAAGATTAATTATCTTTTATAATACGCCCTATGAATGATATAAAAATGGTCCAGCTCAAGAGTCTAGGTTTTAATTTCACTGATAAAAAATATCTGCCTGAAAACGCCGATGAGTTCACAATCCGCTTCAGACAGGCTCCTGCACGGGAGTACAGACAATTATCTCACGATGAAATAGGTATTTTAAAAAGTCGAGGCAACACAGCCGACAACTGGAACAATATTCTGGTAACGGAAAATTTCAGCCCGAACAGGGTTATCAATAATAAATTCTACGGATTAAACCGAATCGGTGATATCGATGACGTCTATCTCGATTTCCATGATCTGCACCAGCCCGCGGGTATCTATGACAGTACGATTGTATCTTGCGATATCGGCTCCAATGCGGCTCTCAGCAATGTAAACTATATATCCCATTATATTGTCGGAGACGGTGCTATCATACTCAACGTCAATGAAATGCTGACTACCGATCATGCCAAATTCGGTAACGGTATCGTAAAAGACGGAGAAGATGAAAGCGTCAGAATCGAAATTGAGTTGAGCAATGAAAACGGCAACAGGGCTGTTCTCCCCTTCGATACAATGATCTCCGGAGACGCCTGGCTCTGGTCTAAATTCCGCGATGACAGAGCTCTGATGAACAGGCTCAAAGAGATAACGCAAAATTCTTTTGATTCTTCCAGAGCCTATTACGGAACAATCGGTGAATTTACGGTTATAAAGAACTGCCGGATTATTAAAGATGTTAAAGTCGGAAGCCACGCCTATATCAAGGGATGCAATAAACTGAAAAACCTTACGGTTAACAGCAGTCTTAAATCATCAACACAGCTTGGAGAAGGCATTGAATTGGTCAATGGAATAGTAGGGTACGGATGCCGGGCATTTTATGGTGTAAAAGCCATTCGGTTTATTATGTCCGATTATTCAACACTGAAATACGGAGCCAGGCTGATAAACTCGTTCCTCGGTTCTAATTCAACGATATCCTGTTGCGAAGTTCTCAATTCCCTTATTTTCCCAGGTCATGAACAACACCACAACAATTCCTTCCTCTGTGCAGCCACATTGGGGGGTCAGAGCAATATTGCTTCCGGCGCCACTATTGGTTCCAATCACAATTCGCGAGCCAATGACGGCGAAATACAGGCCTCAAGGGGATTCTGGCCGGGCCTTTGCACAAGTCTGAAACATAACTCCAAATTTTCTTCCTTTAATCTGCTGGCGAAAGGATCCTATCCTTCGGAAATAAATAATCCCCTCCCTTTTTCTCTTCTTTCCAATAACGAAACAAAAGGACATCTTCAAATTATCCCCGCCTACTGGTTTCAATATAATCTCTATGCTCTGGCAAGAAATTCATGGAAATATTCCGTACGGGACCAGAGAGTCGTCAAGCAATTGAATCTGAAATTCGATTATCTGGCACCGGATACGGCAAATGAAATAGTCGAAGCCTTATCTTATCTGAAAAAGATTGTAACCGAAACTGATGCTTTTAAAGATTCAAAATTCACCGATGAAGAGGAATACCTGCTGGCAAACCCTCAGCTTACCATTGATGTCAATACGATTGAAAATAACAGGAGAAGCACTCAGATTCTGAAATGCGGAAAAGCCTATAAAATCTATAAGGAATTTCTTCTCTTTTATTTACTTCGCAACACTATAACATATTGCGAAACTTTCAATGTAAGCCTTTCTGCTCTATGGGAAGAATATCAAGATTCTGAAATTGACAAATGGAGTAGCCTCGGAGGTCAATTAATCAGGGAAAAAGATCTTGATGATTTGAAAACACGGATCAAAAACGGAGAATTGAAGACCTGGGATGATATTCATCAGAAATATAATGACTATTCTTCCCTATATGAAAAATCAAAGCTGCAACATGGTTTATCTCTCTTTAAAAGATACTTCAAAAGTTTAAATATGGAAGATTATATTGATAGTTTCATCCAAACCTGTCGCTATATCAGTGAAAAAACTTATGAATCGAGAGCAAAAGATTATACTAATCCGTTCAGATTGAGTACCTATGATAACAGGGAAGAAATGGAAGAAGTTGTGGGAAAACTGGAAGATAACAGCTTTATTATTCAGATAGAAGATGAAATGAATGAATTAATAAAACTGGCGGAGAAACATCTCCGCCGATCATGAAAATCAATCATTACTGATAATTTCAAATATACGGTCGAGATCATCTGAAGAATAATAGGTGATCTCGATTTTTCCCTTATTGATATTACCTTTAATTTGTACTTTCGTACCGAAAACATCGATAAATTTCTGCTCGACATGCATGATTTCCGGTATTTTCTTTTTGGGTATTCCCTCTTTTTTACTCGTAGGCCGTGATCCTTTATTCAGATCTCCCGCCATAGTTTCCGCTTCACGGACAGTTAAACCCTTATCAACGATTCGGTTAAAAAGGATTCTCTGGTCCGCAGGGTTCACAGTAGAGAGGATTGAGCGTGCGTGCCCGGATGTCAGTTTACCTTCGTTAAGAGAATCCTGCATATCTTCAGGTAATTTTAAAAGACGTAGGCTATTAGCCACCGTTGATCGATTTTTTCCGACCCGATCAGCCAGATCCTGCTGGTTGAGATTAAGGGTTTCCATAATATGACGATAAGCTCTGGCCTCTTCTATGGGTGTGAGGTTTTCTCTCTGTATATTTTCGATTAAGGCAATTTCAAGCTTATCTTCTTCAGAAAAGGATCTAACGATTAAGGGTATCTGTTCAATTCCCGCCAGGCGTGAAGCGCGATAACGCCTTTCACCGGCAACAATAATATAATAACCCTCTTTTTCAGAGTTTTTTTCAGCTAAAACAGGCTGAATAACACCTTTCTGTTTGATCGATTCAGCAAGTTCAACAAGAGAATCTTCGTCAAAAGTTTTTCTCGGCTGATTTGGATTGGCTTCGATTCTATCCAGAGATACAAATATGATTTTATCTGTATCATCTACAACTACCCTATCCATCTCCGCATAGTTATTGATATCAATCATTTCTGAATTCAATTCAAGGAGAGCATCAAGCCCTTTCCCGAGAGCTTTGTTTTTAGACACGGTCAATTACCTCTAATGCGAGTTTATAGTAGCTTTTTGCTCCGACACAGCTGTTATCGTACAGATTGATGGGAACACCATGCGAAGGCGCTTCGGTCAATCGTATATTCCTTGGAATGATTGTCTGAAAGAGGATCTCCGGATGAGATGCAAATGTGGATTTTACCTTATGGATGACTTCGTTGCTCAATCTCGTTCTGGAATCATACATAGTAAATACAATACCGGCTATTTTTAATTTCTTGTTTACCGTCTGCTGAATTCTCTTAACCGTTTGAAATAACATTGTAATAAAACCCTCAAGGGCGAAAAACTCACACTGGAGGGGAACGATTACATAATCTGAAGCAACAAACCCATTGAGAGTTAAAACTCCCAGCGAAGGTGGACAATCAATCAGAATATAATCAAAATTATCCTTAACGCTTTCAAGAGCCTTTTTGAGAATGAATTCCCGGCCTTCCATATCGACTAGCTCAATCGTCGCTCCTGAAAGATTAAGGTTTGAAGTTACAATGAAAAGACCTTCCTGGTCCGTTTTTACAATGACATCCTCGATATTTCTTTTATCTGTAATGACTTCGTAAATTCCATCCTGTTTATTATTACAACCGACAGAACTGGACAGATTACCTTGAGGGTCAAAGTCAACCAGAAGGACTTTTTTGCCTTCCGCTGCTATATAGGAACCGACATTTACGGCTGTCGTAGTCTTTCCGACTCCACCTTTCTGGTTAGCAAATACGATAGTTTTTCCCATGAGAAAGATTATACATGATTGTATTTGTCTTGTCGATTAAGAAGGGTTTGACTATGGACTTTACTGTTTTGAATTTAGTATTATTACTCCGAGCCTGAATTACCCTAATCATGGTCCTATAACTGATCAGGCCTCAAGAATACAATTCTTACAGGAGTTTAAAATGAAAGATAGAGTCGAAGCTGCATTAAACGATGTTCGACCTTCCCTTCAGGCAGATGGAGGAGATATTGAGCTTATAGAAGTACAGGAAGACGGAACCGTTATGGTTAAGCTCGTCGGAGCCTGTGCAGGATGCCCTATGTCACAGATGACACTGAAGCAGGGTGTTGAAAACTATCTCAAAAAAGTTATACCCGAAGTAAAATCTGTAGAATCCGTTTAATTTCCAAAAAGTTTTATTACAAATCTACCGATAATCATAAATGAATTGAATTTATTGAATTATGATCTAAATTGTATAATACAGCACATTATTATTAATGTGCCTGTATTATTTATATAAAAATGATATCGGAGATATTAATGAAAAGTAGCAGTCGGGCACAATCTGTTTCACTGCTGGATAAATCTTTACTGAAGACTTTTCCAAAAGTAGAACTACATCGTCATCTGGAAGGTATGTTTTCTCTAAAACATCTCTTCGAACTTTCCCGAAAGAACAATCTCGATACTCCGGAAGCTTTTGCAGATTTTAAAAAAGAGGTCCAGTTTCCCAAAGATTCCGGTCCGGACTTTCTCCTTTTTTTATCTAAATTTAAAAGATACTGGTATAGATCCTTCGATGATATCGATTATCTTGTCTATCATTCCGTCTTAAATCTCAAAGAAGAAGGTTTAATCTACCTCGAATTGAGATTTGCTCCGGAACATTTCGCTGAATATAATGATTTTGATAGAATAGAAGTTGTTAAAACAGTCATAAATGCTGCAGATAGAGCTGCTAAAGAAATAAATCTTCCCATCAATTATCTTCTGACCTATAACAGAATGTTTCAAACTGCTGAACAAATGATAGAGCAGCATAAAAAAATTGATAAGCTGGAAATCCCCAGTATCGTGGGAATAGACCTGGCAGGAGATGAAGTTAACTACGCTCCTGAGCTCTATATTCCTTTCTTTGACTATATAAAGGGATTAAATAAATACAAGATAGACATTCATGCCGGAGAAATAACCGGTCCCGATCAGGTTTGGAGTGCAATTGAAAAACTTCATGCTGACAGAATTGGTCATGGTATATCTGCAATAAAAGATACAAAACTGCTCGAATATCTTAAGAAAAATGATATTTATCTCTGCCAGTGTATAACGTCAAATTTCCAGACCGGCTCCTGGGTCGATTCACCATCCCATCCTCTCAATGATCTCTATAAAATGGGATATCCCGTATGTATCAATTCAGACGATCCTTCAGTACAGGATGCAGACTTGACGGATGATTACCTCAAATGCGTCGAATATTTTGATTTTAGTGCAGAGGATTTCTATAAACTAAATATAAATGCCATCAATGCTTCATTCATTTCTGAAAACGAAAAAAGGATACTAATATCAAAATTCGATAAAGAGTATAAGGTATTCCTGGAAAAGCTTAAATAATTCCACTTACTGCATTTTCTTCATCAAACAACTCAGATATTCTTTTCAATATTTTATCCACAGAAGATTAGAATTAATCATCGAACTGTTATTAAAGGGTTTATATAGTCTATTTTCTTATAATAAAAAGAATTAATTCCTTTAAATAATAAAACCCAACCTGAGTTTTCTATAATTCACTAATTTTATTAACAAGATATCCACAGTCAATGTTTCACGTGAAACATTGAGATCCAAATTATAAATAAAAAAGTTTCACGTGAAACATCCAGTTATAATAAAACTGTCTTGAGCGTTTCACGTGAAACATTTATCTATGACGGATTACTTAATTATATAAGTATCTTTGAAATTATTCGTCAAATAATGTAGGTTCGTCTGAATCATCATTTTTAATAATCTCAGCAGCTGTTTCCGCTCCTTCTTCCGGATCTACTTTATCATTTTCAGCTCTGGCAACACCTACTAAGGAATCATCTTCTGCCACATTGACAATTTTAACTCCCAAAGCATTTCTTCCAAGAATGGAAACATTTGCAAGCGAAAGCTTTATAGTTTTTCCTTGGGAAGTCATGCAAACTAAACTATCAGTGTCATTAACTGTTATCGCACTGATAAGCTTTCCGGTTTTATCTGTGACATTATAGGCTTTCTGTCCCTGTGTTCCTCTTCCATGTGGATTAAAATCATCAAACTCGGTACGTTTACCAAAACCATATTCAGAAAGCATAAAAATCTGTTCATTTTCTTTCTTAATGCTGACTCCTACCAGAATATCATCATCATCAGATAACTTGATACCTCGCACGCCATGAGTCTGCCGTCCCATGGCTCTTACGCTTTCTTCGTGAAATCTCAATCCTTTTCCATTTCTGGTAAACAGCATAACATCATCGTCTCCGGTAGTAAGCTCCGCTTTTATGAGCTTATCTCCTTCGTCGAGAATAATAGCAGCTATACCTCTTGTCTTAGCATTTCTGAAAGCATAAGTGGATACTCTTTTTACAACTGCTTTTTCAGTAGCCATGAAAAGATATGTATCTTCTGAAAACTCATCTATCTGGACTGTAGTCGTTATATCCTCATCGGGCAGGAATTCAAAAATTGTTTTAAGGTGCTTTCCTCTTGATCCTCTTGTTCCCTCAGGGATTTCATATACTTTCAACCAGTAAGCCTTACCAAGAGTTGTGACAAACATAATCTTATCATGCGTATTGGCAATGAAAATATGCTCTACATAATCATCATCTTTCAGAACGGTTGAATTGGAACCTTTTCCACCTCGAGCCTGTTCTTTATAAGCTGTTAAAGGAACTCTTTTAATAAATCCTCTATTGGAAATAAGAACGACTACATCCTCTTTTTCAATGAGGTCTTCCATAATCATTCCATTGATTTCCTCGTTCAGAATTTCGGTCCTTCTTTCATCTCCGTATTTTTCTGAAAGTTCTGTTGTCTCTTCCTTTATAACATCGAGTATTTTCTTATCATCAGCTAATAATCCTTCAAGATAGGCTATTAGTTCCCTGATTTCTATCAATTCATCGATAATCTTCTGAGTTTCAAGACTGGTCAGTTTCTGGAGCCTCATATCCAGGATAGCCTGTGATTGCTCTTCGGAAAAACTGAATCTTGCCATCAGATTAGCTCTGGCAATATTAACATTACTGGAGGATTTGATAATCTGAATTACTTCATCTATATTATCAAGGGCAATTTTCAATCCCTCTAATATATGTTCTCTCTCTTTGGCCTTTTTAAGATCAAATTTGGTTCTTCTGGTAATAACATCAAATCTGTGCTCTATAAAAGAATCGAGCATGTCTTTTAAAGTGCAAAGCTTTGGCATGCCATTAACGAGAGCCAGGTTGTTGACATTGAAATTCGATTGGAGAGCTGTATGATTAAACAAAAGATTCATTGTAACTTTCGGAGAAACATTTCTCTTCAGTTCAATAACAATCCTCATTCCGTTTCTATCAGACTCATCACGAATATCCGATATTCCGTCAACTCTCTTGTCACGAACAAGATCGGCTATTTTAATTATTAGAGTCGCCTTGTTAACCATATAAGGTAACTCTGTGACTATGATAGCCTCTTTCTCCGGTCTGATTTCTTCTACTGTGTATCTGGCTCTTACGGTAATCTTACCCCGTCCGGTGAGAAAAGCATCTTTAATTCCTTTTCTCCCATAGATGATTCCCCCCTGGGGAAAATCAGGCCCTTGAATACACTCAAGAAGCTCTTCTGAAGTAATATCTCTGTTCTCTATTGAGGCGTTTATTGCATTACAGACTTCAATAAGATTATGAGGGGCCATATTGGTGGCCATACCGACTGCAATACCGCTTGCTCCATTGACCAGCAAAAAGGGAAAGGCTGTCGGAAGAACAAGAGGTTCCTTCATAGAATCATCGTAGTTCGGGCCGAAATCGATAGTATCTTTTTTAATATCCCGCAACATGGCTTCAGCAACTTTAGCCATTTTTGCTTCAGTATAACGCATAGCTGCAGGGGGATCTCCGTCAATGGACCCGAAGTTACCCTGACCCTGGACGACAGGCAATCTCAACGAAAAATCCTGGGCTAATCGCACCAGAGCATCATAAATAGACTGGTCGCCATGTGGGTGATACTTACCGAGAACATCTCCGACAATTCGTCCACATTTTTTATAGGACCGCTCGTTTCGGAGACCCATCTCATTCATGGCATAAAGAATTCGCCTATGGACCGGTTTAAGACCGTCCCTGACATCTGGCAATGCCCGGCTGACAATGACGGACATAGCATAGTTGAGATAAGATTCCTTAACCTCGTCTTCTATAGCTATAGGTATGATCCTGCTTTTATCATCCTTTATTAAATCACTCATGAGTTATCCTTTATTTAATTAAACATCAAGATTGGAAACAGATAAGGCATTATCTTCAATAAACTTTCGTCTCGGCGGTACTTCTTCACCCATCAAAGTTGTAAACATCTCATCTGCTGCAACAAAATCTTCAAGTTTAACCTGTTTTATCAATCTTCTGTCGGGATCCATTGTCGTCTCCCAGAGCTGGTCGGGGTTCATTTCTCCCAAACCTTTATATCTTTGAATATTGAGTTTATCTTCAGACATATTGAGTTCTTTCAGAAGCCTGTCCTTTTGAGCATCATCATAGACATAATTGATTTTTTTATCAGCAACAATCTTATAGAGAGGAGGCATGGCCAGATAAACATGACCGTTTTCAATAAGCGGTGTCATATACCGGAAAAAGAAAGTTAAGAGAAGAGTTCTGATATGCGATCCGTCAACATCGGCATCAGCCATAATGATAACTTTATGATATCGCAGTTTTGACAGATCAAAAGTACTACCGATACTGGCTCCTAAAGCCGTAATTATTGGAAGCATCTTTTCATTACTAATTACTTTCTCAATTCTGGTTTTCTCTACATTGAGCATTTTTCCCCAGAGAGGAAGAATAGCCTGAAATGACCTGTCTCTTCCCATCTTAGCGCTTCCACCAGCAGAATCTCCCTCAACAATATAAACTTCACAGTTTTCGGGATTTCTATCGGAACAGTCAGCCAGTTTTCCCGGAAGACTTGTCGATTCAAGGAATCCTTTTCTTCTGGTCATCTCTCTGGCACGCTTGGCAGCTGCTCTGGCTTTAGCCGCTGTTAAACATTTTTCCAGTATGACATCGACAATTTCAGGGTTTTCTTCAAAATAATTGGTCAGTCTCTCGGAGACAATGGAATCTGTAATTCCCCTGACCTCGGAGTTGCCCAGTTTTGTCTTCGTCTGACCTTCAAACTGAGGATCGGGTATTTTTACCGATAAAACACAGGTCAAACCTTCTCTGACGTCATCACCGGAAAGGCTTTCATCGAACTTTTTTGATATTTTTGAATTTTTCAACAATTCATTAATTGTTCTTGTCAGCGCCGCTTTAAAACCGGAAAGATGGGTTCCCCCTTCTTTCGTGTTTATATTATTGGCAAAAGTGAAGATATTTTCCGTGTAGCCGTGATTGTACTGCATTGCCAGTTCAACAGTTACCATGTCTTTCAAAAATTCAAAATATATGGGTTCCTCATGAAGAGGTTCTTTATTTTTATTGAGATACTGTACAAAGGATTTTACGCCTCCCTCGAACATGAATTCTCTCTCTTTCTCCAAACCGGCTCTTTCGTCTTTCAGAACGATTTTTATCCCTTTATTCAGGAACGCAAGTTCTCTCAGACGCTTTGAAAGGATATCGAATGAGTATTCACACTCATCAAAAATAGTAGGATCGGGCTGAAATCTCGTTCTGGTTCCGCGGATATCCGTAGTTCCTTCTACAGCAACAGGTCCATCGGGTATTCCCCTCTTATACCTCTGCACATGAACTTTTCCCAGTCTGTGAACATCAACTTCACACCAGGTTGAAAGCGCATTAACGACAGAAGCACCTACTCCGTGTAGACCTCCCGAGACTTTATAAGTGCTGCCGTCGAATTTTCCACCGGCATGAAGTTTAGTCATAACCATTTCAAGAGCACTTATTTTCTCAACGGGGTGGATATCGACAGGAATTCCTCGTCCATTATCAATAACAGAGATACTGTTACCATCTTCTATACAGACTTTGATTTCCGTACAAAATCCGGCAAGAGCTTCATCTATACTGTTATCGACTATTTCATAAACAAGATGATGTAAACCGTCAGGTCCTGTTGAACCGATATACATTCCCGGTCTTTTCCGGACAGCTTCCAGCCCTTTAAGTACCTGGATATGTTGAGCATCATAATTATTCTGCATGATTAACTACCTGTTTGCATAATTTTATACATATAAAATGTTCGTGTGAAAAGATAAATCAGTATATCGACTGATAGTGAAAAAGTAAAGGTCGATAAGCGCTTGCAACTCTATGATTTCTCAAATAAACTATATTCGCTTTGACTTTGTATAACATGTGGATAAATACCAATATTTATTTACTATATAAACAATTACAATATCAAATATATCGTTAATATGTATTTTATTTGAATTTATTCTGTGGAAAAAAATTAAGTGCTTCTCTGTCAAGTAATTACAAAGATACCGGAAACACTTATCCACAGGCATATATATTAATTAATTATTTACAATTTGCGGAAATTCTTAATAATATGGTTTATGGAGAGATTATGAGTTCCTACGATTTCAGCATTTTCTGGAAAGAATCGATTAAGCAGCTTAAAGAGGAAAAATTGATAAGCAGCCAGGAATTTGATATGTGGTTCACTAATATCAATTATGTGAGGAGCTCCGAATCAACCATAACTGTCAGTGTTCCTTCCAATTTTTACAAAGATCAGGTTATTCAAAGGTATCTGGATATTCTGGAAAATAAGCTTTTCGAACTTTCCGGAAGAAAATTAAAACTCGAATTTGAAATTATTCAGAAAACCGAGATTGTAATTCCGGAGAAAGAAGAAAAGGCCCAGAATCGACCTTCCTTTAGTGAGAAAGGACAGGAAATATCTGTAAAAGAAGTAAGACGATCCCATCCACAGTTAAGGGAAGATTATACTTTCGATAATTTTATTATTGGTAACAATAATGAATTCGCCGCGAACGCGGCAAAGGGAATAGCCGATAACCCCGGAGCCAACTACAACCCCTGTTTGATTTATGGCGGTGTCGGTATGGGCAAAACCCACTTGATGCAGTCAATTGGAAATTCCATTTATCAGAAAATGAATGGAAAAAAAATCGTATTTATTTCAGCTGAAACTTTTGTTTCAGAATTCGTGCAAGCCGTTCAGAAAGGATCACAGCAGGCCTTTAAAAACAAGTACAGAAACAATGTTGACGTCCTTCTTATTGACGACATTCACGAATTTCACAGTAAAGAAAGTACTCAGGATGAACTTTTTCATACTTTTAACGCCCTTTATGATGCCAATAAGCAAATGGTATTTACCATTGACCGTCCGCCTTCCGAACTGGTTAACTTTGCTAACCGCCTAAAAAGCCGTTTTGAAATGGGTCTTAATGTCGATCTCCAGCCTCCTAATTATGAAACAAGACTGGCTATTCTCAAGAATATGAATGAAAACAGCCATAGCAATATTCCTGAAGAAGTCATGGAACTTATAAGTAAAAACATAACGACCAATATCAGGGATCTCAAAGCGGCTCTGACGAAATTGATAGCCTATGCTGAACTGGTCGGGAAAAATATTACTCTCGAAATTGCCCAGAACCAGCTTAAACAGGCTTTTAATGCTCCTATACAGGCAAATATTACTATTGATCGTGTACAGAGAATCGTATCCGAATACTTCAATATCACTCCAAACGATCTCAAAGGTAAAAAAAGGACAAAAGTTATTACCTATCCCAGGCAGATATGTATGTATATTATCAGGGAGATTACCGACTTTTCCACTACGGAAATCGGTCTTGAATTCGGAGGAAGGGACCATACAACGGTTATGCATTCCTGTCAGAGAATTGAAGACAGAATGAAAACCGACTCGACACTCGAGCCACTGGTGATGAATTTAATACGGTCCGTAAAAGAACATGGTAATAATTAGTTAATAAGTGATATAATTCAGTGGATAAATTCTGTATAATCCGCTTTACTTTAGAAAGACTGTGAATTCTGTGAATTCCCGAGGCCATTTATACAGAAGTTTAGTATTGGATAAAATGTGATTATCTATAGATTTGTTTGGTTATCCACAAATTCACAAGGCCTACTACTACAACTACTGTTTTTTATAAAAAAATTTAGGAGAATTTGAAAATGAAATTCAATTGTGAAAAAAACGTTATTCTCAAGGAAATTTCCATAGCACATGAGATAATTTCCTCAAGAAATGCTCTGTCTATCCTCTCTAATGTAATGATTGAAGCCATTGACGATTCGCTAATTATAAGGGCTACTGATCTCAAAGTCGGTTTTGAAACCAGAATTCCAGTACATGTTGAAGTTTCGGGAAGCACTTCAGTTTTTTGTGATAAATTTCTTGGAATACTTCGCTCATTACCGGAAGGGGATATTGATTTTCTTCTGAAAGATAACGAGAAGCTGGTAATCAAACCAGTTGATAAAAAGATCGATTTTCAGCTCAAAACCATTTCTTCTGAAAAATTTCCGGAAATTCAGGATATCGGAGAAGAGCATTATTTTGAGTTTCCCCAGAGTAAATTCAATGAAATGATTTCTCAGACTGTTTTTTCCATCTCCGATGATGAGACCAGATATTTTATGAATGGTGTCTATATGGAGAAAAACGGGGAAGAAATCATTATGGTCGCGACTGACGGAAGACGGCTTTCCTATATTTCCGAGACTTCTGAAAATCCCATCGATGATTTTAACGGGGTGATTATTCCCTCTAAAATTCTCAATCTCGTGAAAAAATTATCCTCCGGTGAAGGAAATCTTTCCATTGCCGTTTCAGAGAAAACGCTTTATGTTAAATTCGATAATCAGAAAGTCTACTCAACTCTGATTGACGGCCAGTTTCCCAATTACAATCGCGTCATACCCGAAAAACAGGATTACAGTATTACCATCAGTAAAAGAGACTTTTCCGATGCTTTGAAACGTGTTTCCCTTTTAGCCGAACAGAAGTCCAAGAGGATTTTTCTCACTGTATCAGGAGAAACAATCTCACTTAAATCGGAAGAGAGTGATATCGGGGTGGCTAAAGAGGATTTTTCCTGTGTCTACAATGGTCCCGATCTGACTATCGCATTAAATTGCCAGTATCTTCAGGATCCGCTGAGAGTCATAGAAGACGAGGAAATCAGAATTGATTTTACAGAAGCTAATAGAGCTATCACTCTTAATTCCGTACCTCAGAAAAATTATTTTCATATCATAATGCCAATGCAGATGGATTAAAATTGCCTGTAACAGCAATAAAACTGATAAACTTCCGGAATATTAAACAGTGTGAACTGAATACCGATGCTCCGGAAGTTTTTTTTGTCGGTGAAAACGGACAGGGAAAAACAAATATTCTCGAATCAGTCTATTATCTCTGTTACGGGACGTCATTCAGAACCAGAGAAGATAGCATTCTCTGTAAAAATGATGAGAGTTTTTTCAGCGCTTCAGCCTCCTACTTCAAATCAAGGGAAGATATCAATGAAATTGCCATTTCCTGGAAGAACAGAGTTAAAAATATCCGCCTGAATGGGAAAACCATCACTGACAGAAAAGATATAATCAGAAACCAGCCCTGTATTATTTTCTGTCATGATGACATAGGATTTGTTAACGGCCCTCCTGAAAAACGGAGGCTTTTCCTCGATCAGACTCTCAGTCTTTACAACCCCTATTACATCGATCTGCTGCGCAAATATAAAAAAATTCTCAAAACGAGAAACCATCTTCTCAGGGAGAATAATACTGCTCTGCTTGACGTATATGATGAGCAGTTTGTGGAACTCGGTATGGAAATTCAGAAGAAAAGAGAAGAAATAACCAGTCTTTTCGAACCATTTTTCAAAGATAAATTCAGTGAAATTGCCAAATTCAAAGAACTAGTGGCGATACAGTATCAATCGACGTGGTCGGGAATGAATGAAAAAGATGAAATTCTGAATTTTATCAGAAATAAGCGGAAATATGAGATTCTCAATGGCGTCTCCTCTTCAGGACCTCACAGGGACAAACTTCTTTTTCTTCACAGAGACAGTGATTTTTCTCAGATAGGATCGACGGGTCAGATGAGATTGATCTCCCTTATCCTGAGGATTATCCAGGCTGAATTCTATTCCCGCACTACCGGAAGAAAACCCCTTCTGCTGTTAGATGATGTTTTACTGGAGCTGGACAGGGAAAAAAGAATTCGCATTCTAGAAAATCTGCCGCCTTATGAACAGGCATTTTTCACCTTTCTGCCCAATGAAGACTATGTAAATTACCACAAAGAAAATACAATGGTTTATGAAGTGAAATCGGGAGGCTTCAAAAAACGTGGATAAAGCCGGAGATCTGTTAAGAAATCTTCCATTTTTCTCTCAGTCAGGAGATCCGAATTCCGGTGACTATGCTGGTTTTTTTGGATCCTGGGAAAAATTAGCCGGTCAAAAACTCTCTCAATATTCCAGAATAGTCGATATTGAAAACAATTCTCTTCTGATCGAAGTTGATCATCCCGCCATAATACAGCTCCTGCAGATGAAATACAGTGAAATTCTTGGAAAAGTAAGGCGAAATTATCCTCAGCTGCAAATCGGGGACATGAGGATGTTTGTAAAAAATCCCGAATACGTAAAACAGAGGGAAGATAGGAAAAACATATCTTTTCCCGGAGATGAAAAAGCAATAAGAGAAAGCGCTGAAAAAAAACAGGACGTAATTGAGTCGATTGATAACGAGAATTTCAGAGATCTTTTACGGGACATGAAGAAAAGGTCTCAACTTTAATCGGGAGAGTTGACATGTGGCGAATTTAAAATTTATATTAACTGGAATTGTAAATTTCGCCAAATAAAATTCTTTATCCATATACAGGAGTATTAAGATGAAAAGAACATATCAGCCCAGTAAGGTAAAAAGAAATAGAAAATTCGGATTTCGGGCCAGAATGAAGACTAAATCCGGTAGAGCTGTTCTTGCCAGAAGAAGAAGAAAAGGCAGAACAAAACTTTCTATATCAGATGAGAAAAAGCCTTACTAAGAATGAACGTTTAGGGAAAAGGTCAGATCTGAAACGGGTTTTCTCTGAAGGAAAACATATTTCCTCCAGAGGAGCCAAATTGATTTACGTTTCAAACGGTCTGGCCTTTAACCGTTTTGCCGTAGCTCTGGTGAGAAAGTACGGTAATTCTGTTGAGCGGAACAAGGCCAAAAGGGTATTGAGAGAAATATATAGAGAATCAAAAGATTCTCTTATTTCCGGATACGATATAATCGTTGTCTTGTATCCTGGCAATTTAACTTTTATCGAAAGAAAAAAACAGTTTTATTCCTTAATGAAAAGGGGAGATCTTGTTAAAGTTTCTTAAAAATATAATCAAGTATCTCTTGATTGGTATTATTCTATTCTATAAAAAAGTGATTTCTCCGCTATTGCCGAACAGCTGCAGATTTTACCCTACATGTTCTACTTATTCGCTGGAAGCGGTAAAAAAATACGGCCCTTTTAAAGGGTCTTATTTATCTATTAAAAGAATTACAAAATGCCACCCATTTAATCCGGGTGGATATGATCCTTTACCATAAGGATATGGGAGATTAAATGGACAAACGAACGCTTTTGGCAGTTATTCTGTCAGTCATAGTTATGACAGGGGGGTATCTGCTTCAGAACAAACTGGCACCTCCCGCGCCTGTAATTGAAGAGACTGAAGCAGCTGCAGCGGTTGAAACAGTTGAACAGGAGACTACAGCGGAACCTGCAGAGACTGTAACAATCGATTTTGAAGCGGTCGATGAGGTTGTTCCTGCAAGAACAGTAAAAGTTGATACAGATGTTTTGTCTGTTGAATTCAGCAACAGCGGAGCCGTTATAACTTCTCTGGTTCTGAAAGACCATTTGGATTATGCCACAAATCTTCCAATTGACATGATTAATAAGGGAGATGGCGATTACAATGCCTTCAACATCAGTTTTGATGAAAAATTCAATCAGTTTCTGACTGAAAATTTTCATTATGAGAACAAAGGCAACGGAGTTCATGAATTTTACAGAGATTTCCGTAAAACAGGCAGTGATGAAGTTTTCAGAGTTGTCAAACGATACACATTTTCCGATCAGGAATATCTTTTTAAAATTGATGTAACCCTGGTCGATGCTCCCTATAGCAGTTATTCTCTTTCTTTCGGACCTGACATCGGTCCAACTTTTACCAAACTTGATAACAGAAATGAACTGAGACGGTATTATTCCTATAGCGACGGGAAAAAAGAGAATCACAAACTTAAAGGCGATGTGGAAACCATCACCAATCAAGTCGATTGGGCTTCAATCAACGGGAAGTATTTCTCATTGATTATTGTTCCCGAAGATAGAACCAGCGCTATTACCTGGGAAAAGAATACATTAAGCGGTTATAATAATTCTTCCGAACTCCATTTGACCAGTAATTTATCTGGAAGCAGAACTGACAGCAGTTATTATGTTTATGCGGGACCGAAAAATACTGAGATACTGAAAAAATATGAAAGCAGTGAAACTAATCAGTTCGGTCTGAGCGAAAGTCATTTTGATGAAGTCATTGATTCATCGACTATTCCCGGTCTCGGATGGCTTTCAAATATCCTTAAATACATTCTAATTTTCTTTAATAAGCTTATACCGAACTACGGTATTGCCATTATATTGCTAACTTTATTAATTAAGATTATTTTTTATCCTGTAACTCATAAGAGCTTTGAGTCTACCAGTAAGATGCAGGCTATACAGCCCAAGCTGAAGAAACTCCAGGATCAGTATAAGAATGATCCACAGAAGCTCAATATGGCAACTGCGGAGCTTTATAAAGAAGAAGGTGTCAATCCTTTAGGCGGGTGTCTGCCTATGCTGGTGCAGATGCCGATCTTTTTTGCTCTTTACGGTTTGCTGAACAGCTATTTCGGATTGAGAGGCGCGTCGTTCATCCCCGGATGGATTGATAATCTTTCCAGTCCCGAATCCATATTTACATTACCTTTTGCCATACCTCTTCTTGGATGGACAGCCGTGAGGCTTCTTCCTTTCCTTTATCTGGGAACGCAGCTGGTGATGTCCAGAATCACTCAGGCCGGCACTGCAGCAGCAGGCGGACAGAGTAATTCGCAGATGAAAATGCTTACTTTAGGTATGCCGATAATGTTCTTTTTCATTCTTTATGACATGCCGTCGGGACTTCTCCTGTACTGGACCGTAACAAACGTTCTGTCAGCGGCGCAGCAATATGTCATTAACAAAAAAAAGGCGGCGCAATCCTGAAAGTGAGCTCCTGAAAGGAAAACGAAAGCAACCAGGAGTTGACTATGATAAAAGAATTTGAAGGTAAAACCGAGAAAGAGGCTATTTCAAAGGCTGTCTCAGAACTCGGTCTTCAACAGGATGAGTTTGATGTTGAAATTTTAGAAACAGTATCGAACGGAATTTTTAAAAGAGGTTCAGTCAAAATCCGCGTACATGTGGAAGATGAATCTACCGGAGTCCCTCATCAGAAAATTGATTTTGAAGGGGATCTGGAAAAAGAAACAGCGGTATTTGTGACAAATATCATTGAAAAGATGGGTTATCCCGGTTCGGTTTCAGTGAATTTCCGCGATGAAAGAAAAATAGGTCTGGATATAAAATCAGAGCATTCGGCTATTCTTATCGGCAAGAAAGGAAAGAATATGGATGCTATCCAGTTACTGGCCAATGTTTATCTGGGAAAGATAACTCCTTCCGATGAAAAGCCGGCAAGGGTTATTATTGATTCTGAGAACTACAGGAGACGGAGAGAAGACAGTATTGTCAGAATGGCGAGAAAAACAGCTGAACAGGTTTGCCGTTCAAAGAATTCCAAACTCCTCGAGCCGATGAATCCCTTTGAAAGAAGGCTCATCCATACAGCGCTCAATGATATGAATGATGTAATAACAAAGAGTGAAGGTGACGGACTCTACAAGCAGGTGAGAATCATCTACAAAGGCAGTAGAGAATAAAGATTTACTTGTGGAAAAAATGTTTATAATTTTAAAACAGGAAGCTTATGGCTTCCTGTTTTTTTATTTTCTGAATTTTTATTCCCTGAATTTTATAAATATTCACTAATCCCTTATAAAAAGTATACTGTCTGAATTTTTATTAATAGAAATTCAGACAGTATTTTCAGAATAACAAAGCTTCAGTTGTTAATAAGTTGTTAATAAAAAATCCTTTAGAGATTCAGATGTGTTCTCAATGATTACTGATACTTTTTCTCTTCTCTCCAGTTTACGGAGTTCTTCGGGAAGTTCAGGTTTAACAGAGATAACTTTTTCGATAACTTCAGTGAATTTTCCCGGATGAGCCGTCGAAAGAACCATTAGGGGCTGATCTCCATTGTCCTTTTGGAATAATCGAGCTGCTTTGTATCCCACAGCTGTATGTGGACACATTATATACTTCTCTTTTTCATAAACTTCTTTAATAGTGTCTTCTGTTGTTGTATCGTCGACTCTGTAAGCGGAAATTTTATTACGGAAATTTTCCACTTTCCCCTTAAAAAGATGAAACATTCTCTCGTAGTTGCTTGGAGCACCGACATCCATGGCATTTGAAATGGTGTGAACGGAAGCCATGGGGTTATAAAAGCCGTCTTCAAGATATTTCGGTACAACATCATTGGCATTAGTTGCTGCGACAAAACGGGAAATCGGTAACCCCCAGGACTGGGCATAAAGTCCGGCAGTCAGATTTCCGAAATTACCGCTTGGTACGGTAAAAACTGTTTCTGGGGCATGATCCTTTATTCGGGAGTAGGCCCAGACATAATAAAAAGACTGAGGGATCAATCGTCCCAGATTTATGGAATTGGCTGAAGAAAGGGTAATTTTATCAGTAATATCTTTATCGACAAAAGCATCCTTTACCATTTTCTGGCAATCATCAAAGGAACCTTTTACTTCGAGGGCTCTGATATTTTCTCCCAGTGTTGTTAGCTGTTTTTCCTGAAGTGGACTGACCCTTCCTGAAGGATAAAGTATGACGACTTCAATATTGTTTTTACCGACAAAGGCCTGGGCTACTGCCGATCCTGTATCACCGGAAGTCGCTGTAAGGATAACAGCTTTTCTCTCTCTTTTTTTCAGAAGAGTATCCATTGACTGGGCGAGAAAGGAAGCTCCGAAATCCTTGAATGCGCAACTTTTTCCATGAAAGAGTTCGAGGATGGAAATATTATTTTGCAGTTCAGTGATTTCAGGTGAAAAAGGGAAAGCCTTTTCTGCTATGTCAAATGACTGGCTCCGGTTGAAAGTAGATCTGAGCAGACTGAAAATCATCTCTCCGGCAATTTCCGTAAAAGATGTTTCATTCCCGAATCTGCTGAAAATGACACTTAAATCAGCCTGTTCTGCCGGAATATAGAGTCCTCCGTCGGGAGCCAGTCCCTGGAAGAGGGCTGTGGAAAAATCGACCATATCGTCTGAATTTCTTGTACTGTAAAAATGCATAAAAACTCCTTGGAAAAATCTAGGCAATAAATGTTTTGTGAATGGTATTCAGAGCCGTTTCCTTGTCTCTGTTTTCTATAACCAGAGATATGTTGCGCTCTGAAGACCCCTGGGCTATGGCCAGGATGTTGACTCCGCTGTTTCCAAGTGAACTGAAAAGTTTTCCCGATATGCCGGTCATACCCTTCATGTTCTCTCCGATCACAGCAATTATTTCAAGGTTGTTTTTTACATCAATTCTATTTATTTTTTTTGTTTTGATTTCATATTCAAGTTTCTTCTCAAGATAACTGACGGCTTTTTCGACTTCCGAAGAGCGAATTACTATGCAGATACTGTGCTCTGAAGACGCCTGGGTAATCATGATAATATTGACACCAGCTTCAGCCAGGGCGCTGAAAATGGAAGAAGCTATACCGGGGATACCGAGCATACCACCCCCTTCCACATTGATAAAGGAAACACTGTCAATGGATGCTATTCCAGTAATGGCTCTCTCTCTGATAACCGGTCCTGTCCCGATTATTGTTCCTTTATTAGATGGATTGAGAGTATTTTTGATTACGACCGGTATATTTTTTTCCACTGTGGGCATAAGAGTGTAAGGGTGAATAACTTCAGCACCGAAATATGAAAGCTCCATAGCTTCTTCTATGGTTAATCTCGGAATAGTATGGGCATTATCCACAATCCTGGGATCCGCCGTTAGAACACCGTTAACATCTGTCCATATTTCCACAATATCAGCATTCATGGCCGCACCGATAAGAGAAGCGGTATAATCGCTGCCGTTTCGGCCGAGTGTTGTCGTTATACCCTTCTCAGATGAGGCGATAAAACCGGTAATTATATATAGTGTTTCAGGATCGGACAGTCTTTCGCGAATCCTGCTGTAGCTTCTGTCCAGAAAAACATTGCTGCTTCCGTAATGATCATCTGTCACAATCATATCTCTGGCATCGGCCATTTCCGATTTTTGTCCGAGAGAATTGAAATAGGCCGCCGTGACAGTACAATTGAGCCGCTCACCGAAACTCATAATTAGATCTCCGGTTCTGAGCGAACACTCCTGAACCAGTTCCACACCATGAAGAATATCTTTCAGTTCTCCGATAAGTGTGTTTACCGATTCAATAACAGGCTGCTTGTCCTTCCCCTCGAAAAGCACTTCAATTGCGTTATAATGCTGATCTCTGATTGCTTGCAGGTTGTTTATGTAGTTTTTATCACCATTTTCAGCGCTGGAAGAGGCTTCGAGCAGCAGGTTGGTTATCCCTTTCATGGCAGAAAGAACGACGAAAACCCTCTCGTTTTCCGATTGAATAATTTTGACTGTATTTTTAATTCTGTCTCCGTCGGCGAGAGAGCTCCCGCCGAATTTCTGCACCTTCATGAGATTTCCTCTATTGATGTTATTTAACCCATACTATATCTTTTTCTAGTCAGATTAGAAAATATATAAATCTTGAATATATCAACAAAAAGGTGTTTTCCATGCATAAATATATTATTGAGGGCGGCTTTCCCATAAAAGGGAAAATCAAGGCTAACGGCAATAAAAATGCCGCTCTTCCCTGCATCGCCGCCACTCTTTTGAGCGATGAAGATGTTATTCTGAGCAACATACCGGAGATTGAAGATGTTCTGGTTATGTTTGATATTCTCAGACATCTGGGGTCGGATGTTGAAAAAATCAGCGATCATAAATACAGAGTCAAAACCAATGATATAAAAACCAGCGAGCTCCCGGCTGAGATATGCGGAAAGGTGAGAGCCTCCATACTTTTTGCCGGTCCCATTCTGGCCAGAACAGGTAAAGTCATTCTTCCCCCACCGGGAGGCGATGTCATAGGCCGGAGACGACTGGATACCCATTTTCTGGCGCTTTCCGAGCTTGGTGCCCGCGTTGAGATTGACGGTGTTTTCAAACTTACAGCCAACAAACTGATCGGACAGGATATTTTTCTCGATGAGGCATCTGTTACGGCAACGGAAAACGCCATTATGGCTGCTGTATTGGCAGAAGGGGAAACCATTCTCTCCAATTGTGCTTCGGAGCCCCATATCCAGGATCTCTGCAATATGCTCAATGCCATGGGAGCTGATATTTCCGGTATCGGATCCAACATTCTCAAAATCCAGGGAAAAGGTAAACTATCGGGAACGGAATTTAATATCGGAGCTGATTTTATGGAAGTCGGCTCTCTAATTGGTTTATGTGCCGTAACAGGCGGAGAACTTGAGATAAACGATGCTGATCCCCATTACCTGAGAATGACCCGTCTCGGTTTTAACAAAATGGGTATTAACTGGCAGCAGGATGAAAATTCCGTATTTGTTCCTTCCAACCAGAAGATGAAAATAGTAGCCGATCTCGGAGGAAGTATCCCTCATATCGATGACGCTCCCTGGCCCGGTTTTCCACCGGATCTTCTGAGCATCATGACGGTTGTCGCTACGCAGGTTGAGGGAACAATACTTATCCATGAGAAAATGTTCGAGTCCAGAATGTTTTTTGTGGACAAACTGATAGGAATGGGTGCGGGTATCATTCTCTGCGATCCCCATAGAGCAGTAATAACAGGCCCCAGACGGCTTCGGGGCGACAGTCTGGTATCTCCGGACGTCAGAGCAGGAATGGCTATGGTTATAGCCGCTCTCTGCGCTCAGGGACAAAGTGAAATTCATAATGTCTATCAGATTGAAAGGGGTTATGAAGACATTGCAAACCGTTTGAATTCTCTGGGTGCACGCATTAAGCGGGTAAAAGACGAATAAATTCACATTTCCACAGGATCAGCCCGGTAAATTCGGTACCGGGCTTTTTTTATCCACAATTTATTAGAGAAATTCAGAATTCATCCACAGCTTTTCCACAAGGCTTGAATTCATTATATTAGTTATAACTTATTTTTTAATTGATTATATAGAAAGGAATTATTTGTTTACGGATCTCATAAATCTCAAAATTAATCAAATTTATTAATAACTTGTTCCACTCTTTTGAAAAGTTTTTAACAAGTTATCCACAAGTAAATTGTGTATTAATCGTATAACCCTTTCCCCTGACAGTCTTTATAATGAAATTATCTTCAGAGAGGTCTTTCATCAGGAAAAATAGCTTTTTTCTCAGTGAATTGATATGGACATCGAGAGAGCGGCTTTTATCCTCTCCCAGGCCTAATCTGTAGATAAATGTCTCCCGCCCTACAATTCTGTTTTTGTTGGAGACAAGAAGGTGAAGTATCTTATATTCCATTTCCGTTAAAGAGATTGAGTTTTCTCTGAAATGAATACCGGATAAATCGAAAAAAGCTGTCTCTCCCTTGATGCTTAGCCTGTCATAATTGAAGATTTTTAAAGCTCTGCTATTCAATTCATCAAGCACAAAAGGCGCTTTGATAAAATCTGATGCTCCCAGAGAAAAGGCACGGCTGATGAGGGAGATCTGTCCATAAACTATAAAGGGGATAAAATCATATTCTTTGAACAAATTTCTTTTATCTGATATTTCACGGAAGGAAGCAAGAATTATATCGGAAGATTTGTAGGGCTTTTCCGTGATTACATAAGTGAAGGGAGTGTAATTATCTTCTGATAATTCGGAGATAAGATAATCAAGTTCGCTTTCGGGATTGATTATATTTAATATCTTCCTCATTTATATGGCCCGCTTATAATAAAAAAAAGGGTCTTAAAGACCCTTTTACATCAACCCAGGAAAACCTGGCCGCTGTTATCAATAGCAAGTATTGTTTTACATTCACTGCATCGGAATCTGCCGGCCCGGCTGGCTTTAAGTTTTTTGGAACAAATAGGACAGCGGAAAATTTTCGGAAAAACATCGCTTTTAGGCGCCGTTCCGTCAGGTCCGAAAAATTCGACAGCTTCATCCAGACTATCCTGGATATTGAAAAACTGGGAAAAACCGAGAAGCTGAAATACTTCGTAAACTTTAGGCTGTATCTCAAGTAGGACCAGATCACCGCCGCGGGGTTTAACAGATTTCAGAAAAGCTGTGAAAGATCCTATACCGGTACTGGAGACGTAATTCAATCCACCGCAATGGAAAATGAGCTTTGTAAAACCGGCTTCAATAGCCTTGGTTACACGCTTCTGGAAAAAGTTCGAATTGTATGTATCGATATATCCGGTTAAATAAAGGACTAGGCATCCTTTTGTTGTCGGTATACTCTGTAGTCTTATTTTGAGGCTATCATCTTTTTCTTCGTCAAAACCCGGTACGATATTGTTGTTGTTGCTCATGCTACCCCTTCATTTTCACATATTGAAAGTGAAGTATTCAAAATGTATCAATTTCTATTCTATTTATCGGCATCCTTTTTGTCAAATATTATAGATATTATTTCACTTCATATTTCAAATACAATTGTAAAACTTTATTGAGCCGTTTATTATTTTTAGAGAGGTAATGCCTGTGAAAAGAATAATTTCATCATTTATTATATTAATTCCCTTTGCCCTTTCCTTTCTGACGGCCCAGACGACTAATGATCTATCTGATTTTCTCAATCCGGATATTTCTCTGGAAGTCCTGAGCCGTTTAAAGCCTTCAGAACTGGATGAGATCATAAATTCTGAAAAATTCATTGTTATCAACGGAACTGTTTCGTCAATCATGGAGATTGAAAGGTCCGACAACGATCTCATACTGGATCTTCATGTCGTCAACGGAAAGTGGATTGGTCTCGATAAAGTTGAAAATTACTCCTGTATCGTCAATATTAACGGAAAGGAGTGGGAATCACGTTTTCCCGGAAGAACGCCCAGGGTTGTCTCTGACGAAATTTTTGTACAGAACGACAGAATCCTCGTAATTGGTAAATTGAGCTCTTATGTTATGGAACAGGGCGTTCTGAAAGCTGTGATTGATGCGGACTATTTAAGAAAGATTCAGTAGAAAACAATATGCTTCGGTTCAATGGCTTTATTCTGCCATGAAAAATGATCGGCCCTTTCAATCACCTGTTTCAGTTCTCTGATATTGCCCGGCCAGGAGTGATCTTTTAATTTGTTCATAGCACCGGCCGTTATTTTTCTTTCACTTTTATTTATTTTCAGAAAATGCCGCGATAGTTCACCGATATCCTCTTTTCGGGCCCTTAAGGGAGGTATATTAATAATTAGCGTCGTAATTCTGTAAAATAAATCTTCTCTGAAGTTCCCCTTGCTGACTTCATCTCTCAAGTTGCGGTTTGACGCTGTAATAAGTTGAAAGTCAGATTTCAACTCTTTTGTCCCTCCCACTCTGTTGAAAGTTCCGTATTCTAGAACTCTCAGCAGTTTCACTTGAGCCGTTTTGGATAATTCACTCACTTCATCGAGCATCAGGGTTGAACCGTCGGCGGTCTCGAACAGTCCGGCTCTTTCTACAGCATCGGTGAAAGCTCCTTTTCTTGTACCGAAGAGTTCCGATTCGACCAGGTTTTCCGCAAGAGAGCCGCAGTTCAGAGCAAACAGCTTTTTTTTCTGATCCGACCGGCATTTATGTATGGCTCTGGCGGCCATTTCTTTTCCCGTACCGGTTTCGCCGGTTAAATGGATATGAATGGAACTGGATCTCAATCTGATAATATCTTTTTTGAGCTTTTGAATATGGGAAGATGTTCCAACAAGCTCCGGGAGCAGTATTTCCGATTCCGAATCCGAATGATCGGGCATGTTATAGATAATCTGTTTTATGGTTTCTATGAGAATGCTTTTGTCTTTTCTTTTATTGAGAAAGGAATGGGCTCCTGTTTTCATCAGCGATACAACAAAAGGAAGTTCCGTTGTATCGGACAGAAATATCAGAGGTACGGGCAGAAGTCTTTCTATGAGCTCTGAGAGAAAATCCACGCTGTGCCCTGTGTATTCGGGGTTGATCAGAAGTATATCTGTTTCCCATTTCAGCGGCGGCAGTCGTGATTCAATATCCTGAAGGAGAAGATTGTGGAGAGTGCAGTATTCAGGGAGCCAGCAGATCAGATCATTGTAGTAATCAGGATCTCTATCAATGTAAAATAAGCGGAACATGGGAAGATTATACATCAATGAGAAGAGTCGGAAAGGAAGGTAAAGGGAAAGTTATTTTTCCAATTGTCCCTAATCAGATCTTCATATACTCGTAGACAGTATGCCAGTCGGTATCGCTTTTTACTGACAGGTATTTACCTGCCGGAACGGACAGAGGCGGCAGAAGTATAAAGAAACCGATTATTGAAGAAACAAATCCGGGCATGAACAGAAGCAGAGCCGCAAGGAATGCTCCCGACAGTTTATGAAAAAGAGTTTCGGGAAAACAGCCGTCGAGACAGCTTTCGTTAATCTTGCTTATTCTATTGCTTACGCTCAGATAAGAGAAGAAAAGTCCAGCCAGAGACAGGCAGCTGATAAGAGCGAGTATGAGAAAATCTCCGAAGAGGTGAGTCAGAAAAAGTGTGAGGATGAGATCCACTATCTGAATTATAGCCGCTCCCATAAGAAAAAAAAGTATCTGAACGGCTTTAGTATCTTTAAATAAAGAAAGAATATACTGAACGCTTAGCATGAAAACCTCATTTATTTTTGAAAAGTCTGTAGACAATCAGGTTTATATGGAACATCAAGTAGGGGAAAATATAAAAAATCCGCCAGGGTTTGAGAATCGACCTACCCAGTCTCGAGAAAAAACGTTTTGAGACTCTCTTTGAAGGCCTTTTCTTTTTACCTGAAAAGATTTCAAAGCAGTCAGGGCTCCATAGAGTCAGGCCGGGATTGAATTTATCGCAGTTGCGGTAGAGCCAGTAATTTTTTCCTTTCAGTCCGCTTCCCGCCAGCAGAAGAGAAGGTGAAGATTTTTTAATAGCCAGGGTTATATCTTTTTCACTCTCTTTATTGTAGAAACTGCTGCTTCTTCCAACGAGATGAAGACCGGGATAGGAATCCTTAAGGTTTTTTTCCGACGTCATAATCGTTTTTCTGTTGGAACCGATGATATATATGGATTTTCCGTTTCTTTCCAGTATGCTCAGAATCTTCAAAACAAGATCATAATTGATATAGACTGATGATTCGCGGCCGTAAAGAAATTTTATCCCCCCTGTGATCAGGGATGATGATGGCAATACAAGGGATGCTTTATTCAAAAGAGTTCTGAATTCTCTGCTGTTCCGAGCTTTAATATAATCGGCAAAGCTTAAAAGAACTATCTGATTGGATTTATCATTCTGCAGTAATTCCAGAATTTTTTCCTCCAGATTCTTTTCTTCGAGAATATCCAGGGGAACTTTCATAAAGTTGATGCGGCTGTTCAGTCTTTCAGACTCCATTTTTCATTCTCCAGTAATAGAACTTTGACAGCAGCCGTTGCAAAAAGGGCTGCTGTTTCTGTTCTCAAAATATTGTCTCCCAGGTAAACCGGTTTAAAATCTCTCTCGAAAAGGATCTCCACTTCCCGATCTGATAATCCCCCCTCCGGGCCGATCACTATAAAAACCTCATCGGGGGTCTCATTAAGATACTGATGTAGGGAATTGTGGTCAATCCTCTCCTGATGGCAGAAAAGTCCCAGACTTTTTATTCCTGTATAATCGAATAATCTTTCCATTTTGACTGGCTTACAGATTTCCGGGACTATTTCCGAACCGCTTTGCTGCATAGCTTCCAGGGCAATCTTCTCCCACCGCTCCCTTTTTTTGTTTCTGTCTTTATCGTTTTCAAAACGGGGAACGGCGTGGTCGCTTTCAACTGGGATGATACGGGAAACGCCCGATTCAACAGCCTGGCGGATGACAAGATCCATCTTTTTACCTTTCGGCAAACACTGAACAAGTGTTATTTCAGTCAGTTTTCTCCTCGAAGTTTTATCGGGACTGACATTGAGGCGGCATGAGTCTTCTTCTATTTTGCTGATCACGATATTCCAGTGATTCCCTTGTCTGTCCAGACCGGGAAAAGTATCGCCTTCTTTTTTTCTGAGAACCCGGCAGAGATAATGAAAGCTTTCACCTGTCAAAGTTAGAGTATCATCTCCGGAAAACTCATTTGGTAAAATAAACTGTCTCATACTTATCCGTTTACAGATTTTACTATGAATCTCCGGTTTCTGGGTCCGTCATATTCACAGAAATATATACCCTGCCATGTTCCCAGAGCCAGCCGGCCGCCAAATACTGGTACGGTAACGGACAAACCGGTTAAAGTCGCTTTTATATGGGCATCGGAATTTCCTTCCAGATGGGTGTAACCCGCTTGATAGGGTATCAGTTTGTTGAGCGATCGGATCATATCCTTTTTTACAGCAGGATCGGCATTTTCATTGATGGTAATTCCGGCTGTCGTATGAGGGCAGTAGACGACAGCGATTCCTTCTTCAAGTCCGGTGGCGGAAACCGCCGCCTGAACTTGCGGGGAAATATCGATCATGATAGTCCGCTCGGGAGTTTTTATAGGTATTTCACTGTAGCTCATAACTTTTCTTTCAGCAGTTCCACGGCCTTCTGGAGAGATTCATCGTACTCCATATCGAAAACCGGAGGATTGTCCGACATGCGGTTCACTTCCGAATTGATCAGTCTCCGGATCGTCGTATCGGAGAGAATGATATTATCATTTCTCAATTCTTTGATGAAACTGGCGATTGTTCTGTCGTTGACTTCACTATCCTGTACGAACTCTCTTATCGTGTTCTTTTCAAGGAGTCTGGAGTAGGATTCCAGTTCTTCGTCAGTGAATTCGGGTAGCTCTACAGGCACATCGGGATCGATTCCGGTTTTATCTATGCTGATTCCTGAAGGTGTATAATAACGGGCCATAGTGAGTTTTATGGCGCTTTCTCCCAGGCCGACCATGGTCTGCACCGACCCTTTTCCGTAACTTGTCTGACCTACGACAACAGCTCTGTTTCTATCTTTCAGTGCTCCGGTCAGGATTTCTGAAGCCGAAGCGGAACCGTTATCGATAATAACAACTATGGGGATATCTTCATCGACAAGAGTTCCTCTTTTTGCAGTAAAAACCTCATTTTCGTCTTCTATACGTGATTTAGTGCTGACAATTGTGCCGTTGTCGAAAAAATAATCAGCAATTTCCACAACTGACGAGAGAAGACCCCCGGGATTCCCGCGAAGATCAATAATAAGCCCTTCATAGCGGTTCCGTTTAAAGGTTTTTATGGCATCTTCAATGCGCTTCGCCGTGTAGGGAGTGAACTGGATGATTCTCATATAGGCGATTTCGTCATCGATCATATCCTCTTTGACGGTGGGTATTTCTATGTTGTCTCTGACAAGTGTCACATCGAAAGTGATGCTTTCTCCTCTGAGGATTGTCACATCAACAGGTGTGCCGGGAGTGCCTCTGAGCAGATCGGAGACTTCACTTGTTGTCAGATCTTTGGCCGATTCACCATCAATTTTATAAATGTAGTCACCCGAGTGAATGCCTGCTCTGAATGCCGGCGTTCCTTCTATCGGCGAGACAACTTCTACATAGGGCTTTCGGCCATAGGGATTATCCTCATCAAAGATGAGGGATTTGGAAATGTACAAACCGACACCGCCGAATTTCCCCTGGGTCGTATCGGTCAGGTTCTGAACCGCCAGTTCGTCGAGATAAACCGAATAGGGATCATCAAGACTTTCAAAAAGTCCGTTCATGGCTCCTTTGAACAGGTCTTCCGGCGGAACTTCCTCCACATAATTATTTAAAATGTAATAATAGGCGTTTTTGAGAAGATTCATGTACTTCTCAACTTCCCGGTTGTATGTGAAACTGTTCTGTGCTGCAACGGAGGGCGCCCTGAAGGCGAAAAGGAGTATAACGACAGCGACAAGCAATGTCGATGTGACCCCCGCCCAGATTAATCTTTCTCTCTTTCTTTTCATAACAATCCTCTAAGGCCTTACTTGACCGGTTTATACTAACAAACTTAAAATTACTCTGTGTACATTATAATATAATAACAGAAAAAGAAAGGAGACCAGATGCAGATTCTGTCCATAGCCAGCGGAAAAGGGGGCGTGGGAAAATCCTTAGTCGCCGCGAATCTCTCCATCGCCCTGGCCAAAGCCGGTAAAAAAGTCGTTCTCGCCGATCTGGATCTGGGAGGATCCAATCTCCATCTCATTCTGGGAAACCGCATTCCCGAAAAAGGGATAGGGACTCTTCTCAACAAACCTTTCACCACTATCGACGAGATTATTTACGAAACGGATTACAAAAACCTCCTCTTCATTCCCGGTGAAGCCGAACTTCCCGGAGCTGCCAATATCAGCGCGACCCAGAAAAAAAAGCTGATCAGAAAGCTTCTTACTCTCGATGCGGATTATCTAATCGCCGACCTGGGGGCCGGAACCAGCTTCAATACGATGGATATGTTTCTGCTTTCGGGGCAGGGACTGATTGTTACCACCCCGACTCTGACAGCGACGCTCAATGCCTACCTGTTTCTGAAAAATGCCGTTTTCAGAATCATGAGCGCCTCCTTTCCCAGGAAATCTCCGGCCTTTCAATATCTGGAGTCTCTGAGGAAAGACGGCGAGTCGCTTCAGAAGGTCTTTATTCCCCGGCTGGTGGAAAACATAAAGAAAATCGATCCGGAAAGCCACGCTTTATACGAAGAGAGGATAAAGAGCCTCCAGCCGAGACTGATTCTCAATATGCTCGAAGATCCTAAAGACGCGAATAAAGCAGGTAAGCTCCGCCATTCCTGCCGGGAGTACCTGGGAATCAACCTCGATCATCTCGGCGTGATGTACCGGGACGAGCTGCAGACGGTAGCTCTTAATTCTCGGTTGCCGATTGTGTCCTATAAGCCCCAGTCGGTTCTGTCACAGGCTATTTTCCGCATTGCCGACAAAATCCTGGAACAGGAAAACGATCTGGCGCCCCGGCCGCTGACATTTGATGAGAGTGAGACGTCTTTCCAGATAGCCGAGCTGGAAGCGGAGACTGACTTCAACTCCAAGATGCAGTCACTGGAAGAGCTCCTCGACTGCGGCGCTCTGACTCAGGGAGATTTGATTGATACGATAAAAAGCCAGCAGTTCGAACTGAATATGCTGAGAAGAGAGAACCGGTTTTTGAAAAACCAGTTTGTAAAAAACAATAAAAGAAAGTAACTAATAAGGAAAAACAATGCTCTATATTTCTTTTCCCACCTGGCTGAAGCCGGAAATCATACCGGGGCTTCCCGTGCGATGGTACGGCCTGATGTATTTAATCGCTTTTGCCATCGCCTTCTACCTGTTCAAATATCAGGTAAAAGAGAAAAAAATCGATGTTCCCGAAGATGATGTCGTGAATTTTATTTTCTGGACCATAATCGGCCTGATTATCGGGGCGAGAATTTTCGCCGCCCTCGTTTACGACACGACGGGAATTTACAGGTCAAAGCCCTGGTTGATTTTCTGGCCATTCTATAACGGTCAGTTTGTCGGTCTTCAGGGGATGTCCTATCATGGGGGCGTCATAGGCGGAGTTGTCGGCGCCGTTATCTACACAAAAGTTAAAAAGTACAACACGCTTCTGTGGGGCGATATGCTCACCGCCGCCATACCCCTGGGCTACACATTCGGGCGTCTGGGCAATTTTATCAACGGGGAACTTTACGGGCGAGTCACTACATCTCCCTTGGGAATTGTTTTCCCTCATGCCCAGCGCTTTTCGACGTCTCTGGACTGGGTCCGTGACACGGCCGCCAGGATCGGTATGGATATAAGCGGCATGAATGTCGTCAATCTTCCCCGTCATCCCTCTCAGTTGTATGAAGCGCTTTTCGAAGGAATTATCCTCTGGGCGATACTGTGGTTTATTGTAAGAAAGAGGAAGCCCTTTAACGGATTTGTTATAAGCGCCTATATGATCGGATACGGCGTTTTCCGGTTTTTTATCGAATATATGAGAGAGCCCGATGCGGGAATGGATTTCCCCCTTCAGTGGGGCGCATCGGAAGCTCCCAACTATCTGCTCACCTCATTTTTCAACTTCTCGACCGGTCAGATTCTCTGTTTCATCATGATTCTTTCCGGAACGGGTATGAATCTCTTTCTCTATTTCAGAAAGAAAAACAGTGAGAAAATCGTGGAAAAGCCGATAAATAAAGGTAAGAACGACATGAGGAAATTGAAAAAAAAGATAAAATGATCAGAATTAAAGCAATAATGCTGCTGGTTGTATTCATAACTCTTCCTCTTTTCGGGGAAGAGTTTTTTATTGAAGAATACAATTACACAGTTTACATTCCCGAAGGCTGGAACACTTTTGACCGGACCAGCCTCTCAGAACTTTCATTCGTTTCCGATGACCAGACGGTCATTTTTCAGACGACAGTATACGACGGGGCGAAATTCGGCTCATCTCTGGAAATGTATGAGGCTCTTACAGTAGATTTTCGTGGAGAAAGCGATGGCGAAAGATTCCGTTATAACGGAGATGATGCCTATCTGGCGGATATCACTTTTTCACAGGGAGACGGCGAGCTGAGGGGATGGTTTCTCTTCATTAATAGAGATGACAGAGACTATTACCTTTTATCATTCAGCGGGTTGGATTTCTATGAGGAGAAGCTCCCTTTTATTCTATCTACACTCGACAGTTTCAGGATTGAAAGCGAAAACTCCCTGTATAAGCCGGGAGCTATCAGTCAATTCTATTATCCCTTTCCCGGAAAAGGCGATGTCATGGCCCAGATGGTGCTCAATGGATCCATCGTCAGTTTTCAGACCGATCTGAATGAATTCGATGCCTCCCAGGCGGTTATTGAAAGAGAAGCTCAGCTGATGAAATATTATCAGGATCTGGGTGACAAACCTCTGTTCGAGGAAGCCTGGAAACGCTATTACAATATAATATACAGAGATAATTACAGCCGTTTTGACTCTCTGGGACAGACTCTGCAGAGTGTTTTGTCCGGCAACAGTGACCGGGAAAAAGCTGTTATTCTCCTCAACTGGATACAGAATTTCAAATATACCAGCTCGGATACTTTTTCTGACCTCCTGTCTCCTATAAGCACGGTCTCCAATGAAGAGGGGGACTGCGATGCCCGGGGGCTTTCCTATTCCATTATGCTGGGACACCTGGGAATCGATTCCATACTCCTCGTTTCGTGGCAGTACAAGCACTCAATCAGTGCGGTGAATGTCCCCGGAGATGGAGCCAGGTATCCTCTCGGCGATGTCAGTTACTTGGTCGGAGAAACCACGGAAGTGGTCGATCTGGGAATGATACCCCAATCCATGGCTGACGGTGAAAAGTGGATTCCCGTTGTTTTTACAGGGGATTAAAGCTTAAACTTAATACGAACAAATACCGAATTTTTATAAGGAAATATGAAAAAACAGAACCGGCTCACAAACCTGGTAAAAAACACCCCATATCTCAAACCGACTTTGGCATTTATGCTGATTTTTATTTTAGCTGGAGCTTTGGTCGTCTGGACCGAAAGCGACAGCAATGATCAGTTTGTTGATTTTATCGACGGTCTCTGGTGGGCGATCATTACATTCAGCACGACGGGCTACGGGGATAAATACCCCATAACTCTGGGCGGGCGGATCGTTGCGGTCATCACGATTTTTCTGGGTGTGGCGGGAATGAGCTTCCTTTCCGGTGTGTTCGCTTCTGTTTTTGTCGATAGAAATTCCAGAGCGAGGAGGGGTCTCGTGGATTATCCGAAAATGAAAGATCATCTTGTAATATGCGGTTGGACCGAAGAGATAAAGGAGATCCTTCTCGATATCGTCGGTTTTGCCAACAGTTTCGTTTCCGAAGAGATTATAATCATCTCAAATATACCCAGCGAAAGAATTGAAACTCTCAAGGAAAGCCGGGAACTGGCTGATCTGAAGTTTGTCAGGGGAGATTATTTTTCCGATTCCGCCCTTAAAAGAGCCAATGTCCAGTCGGCTAGAAAAGTTCTGATTCTATCGGATACTTTTGAAAGTCACGCCGATGCGGAAGCCGATTCCAAAACGATCATGACAGTTATGTCGATCAGAACCCTTTCCCGGGAAGTTTATATATGTGCGGAAATGATAAACCGTAAATATGAAAGCAACCTCAAACAGGCCATGTGCGACGAAATCCTCTTTAAAAGAGAGGTCTCTCAGAAAGTGCTTTCCTATACTTCTGTAGAAAACGGAATGGGGCATATCCTCTATGATCTTTTGTCCCAGAGAGAGCATGGATCAAGATTGAGAACCATAGATATCGATGAACGTTACATAGACGGTCCTTTTCACGATTACAAAGTCGGGGAGGCCGAATCTCCTTTTATCATACTCGGGCTTCTGGAAAATACAGGATCACCAAACAAGATGAAAATGGAAGCTCTTAGAGCGGCACAGAAAACCTCCAATATGTCTCTGCTGGTGGACAATCTGCAAAGCGTAAAGGATCTGGAAGTTAACAAGCCCCTTTTTGTTCCTCCCAACGATTATGTCATTAAGAGACATACTCAGGCCATCGTTCTGGAGAAAATCTATGAAGCAAAATGAGATAATTGATAAACTTAAGAAGATTCCCCTTTTTGCAGAGATCTGCGAAAACGATGAATATATGAATGAAGTGAGCCGCATCTGCACTATCCGGAAATTCAGGAAAGATGAGAAAATCATAGTTGAAGGCGATATCGGCTCTGAGATGTTCATTGTCTATGATGGAGCTGTTGAAATCATTAAAAGATCCCGGGCGGGAGACGACTTTACAGTTGTCAAACTCAAAGCGGAATACAATGTTTTTTTCGGGGAAATGGCCCTGATTGATGATGATAAACGATCTGCTACTGTTCTGGCCCTGGAGGATTCGATCTTTATTGTAATCGATAAAGATGATTTTGAAAAACTCGGCAACAGAAAACCGGAAATAGGTTTGCCCATTACCAGAGTCATTCTCAAGACTCTGGCATCCCGTTTGAGAAAGACAAATGAAGATGTTCTGACTCTTTTTGATGCCCTTGTTAATGAAATTAAGAACTGATTTTCCTGAAAATGGTAGTCATTTGAGAATTTGTATGTATGAAAAAGAATACAGTAAACTATGTGCCAGGCGTGATATATTTCAGATGAAATGTTAATTCTATATATAATAAGAAAATATATGTTTTTATGTATAGATACATTGTTGGTATGGAAATTGCATTATTAAAACTGTTAATAAAAAATTGGAGCTTGATGATGTTTAATAATGTGAGCGTGACTGTTGCAGCTAATCCGGCTGGTTCGCTGGAAAAAGAATTTGTAAGAAAATCCATTCATTTGCTTATTGCATCCATTCCGGTTCTGGCTTCTATTAATATATCCATTACAATCGGACTGCTTACGGCTGGTACGCTGATTTACAGTTATGCTGAGACCTTGCGATGCTCCGGTTCCAATGTCTTTCTTATATCCAATATTACAGTAATGGCAGCAAGAGAAAGAGACAATAATAGATTTGTTCTCGGTCCCGTCACCCTCGGTCTCGGAGCTTTGCTCACCCTGCTGCTCTATCCCAATCCCGCTGCGACAATTGGTATCTATGCTCTGGCTTTCGGAGATGGTTTGTCCAGTGTTTTCGGGAAGTTGTTCGGCAGAGTTAGAATACCTGGCCTCGGAGGAAAAACCGTTGCTGGTTCTCTGACTTGCTTTCTCGCCGTGTTTCTTGCGACCACAGCTGTCTCCGGCCTTGTTTTCGAGTCTGTTCTGATAGCCCTGGCCGCCACCGCCATCGAAGCAATCCCCTTGAAGGATTTCGATAACCTTGTCATTCCTGTCGGAACGGCAGCCATTGCCCAACTGATTTTATAAAGAAATCATATCCATAGATAATATGTATACAAAGATCTCGAATAGATAATCGCACCCGTAAATAATAGCGTTATGGAAATAAGAGGGACGGGAAGCAGGAGAAGTAATTCATCTCCGGCAATTATCAGAACGGCAGCTATAAGAACTGCCAGATAGTTTCGCGATCTTGTCGTCAGAGATACCCGTATAAAATTAATAACAGTCAGAACCCTAATCGACAGTGTCATGACAAGCAGACTCAGGGAATCACTTATATTATAGAGAAAAAAACCGTTCATTCTCGTGGGATCGATTGGCATAAGGGCCGATATGGTAAAAGAAAGCAATAGGATGGATATCAGAATGGTTCCCAATTTCTGAAACTGTACGCCTATGGGAAAGAGACTCGAAGCAAAAAAGCAGAAAACGCCGAACAGTCTGAAAAAATAATAAGCTCTGGTAATCAGAACTCCGTAAAAAGGCGAAACCTGAATCATAATAAGCTGTAATTCAAACAGTCTGATAGACTGAAGGGACAGTGACAAAATAAAGAGGATGAAGAAGAATATTTCGGGAGAGACTTTTTTCTTGAAATAATGAAAGAGAACCAACGATGTTATTATGGAAAAGACATAAAGAACCGAAGCCGTAATTATGGCCCAGTATAGAGAATTGTAGGCCGAATCGGATGTAAACCTGTCCAGTTTATTAAGCGAATTCACCAGTGAGGACAGAGAGAAATAATCATCCTTATTGAGATAAAAAAAAGTGATGAGAAAAAAAGCCGAGAGGACAAAACAGAATAGAATAGTCAGTCTTATAAGTCTGTTTCTCAGCGATAAAGTCATATTCCTATTAAATACTACTTTTATCAAAAAAACAAAGGATAAAAAACTTTTGTTTTTTCATTTTTGTTCGATAAAGAAAGAAGAGACTTGTTGTAAATAAATTTTACGGCCGGTCTTTGCTATCTGAGGAGTGTCCATGAAAAAAACAGTTCTTATCTGCAGCTTACTGCTTATAGCTTTTTCTCTTTTTGCCGGAGATACTGCAAGGTTTGTCAATCTCGGCTTTTCCGGTGACGGCGCTTACTTCATGTTTGCCCAGCACGGCTTTCAGTCTGATACAGGAAAGTTATACTCAGATCTATATATTGTGGATGTTAAGAGGAATGTCTTTGTTTCCGGAGGAGTCCATCACGGGGAATATGAGTCCATTATAGAACCGGGGCAATCTTCAGACGGAGCTCTTTACACGTTACTGGAATCCACAGCCGATCAGAGAAGACGATATAATATCGCCTATCTGGAAAAAGGCCGCCCTTTATATATAAGATTTCCCGAACGGGAAGAGGAAAATCCCAATAATCTGAATTTCCGGGATTTTGAAAGGAACACAGCCTATACCATAGATCTTGTGCAGGAAGTGGAAGGTGAAGGATCGGCTCTTAAATCGCGATTCTATATCGACCTCAAACTGGAACAGCGCAACGGAATTGTCAAAAATCTGAAAATCGGTCATCCCGATTATTACAGAGAGGGGATTACTGGATATGAAATAAACAGAATTCTTCTTTCACCCGATGAAGATTCTCTCATATTCATAATCAATAAAAGCGATGTGGATCTCAATGTCCGTTATATGATCGAAACGGCAAAAATAAATTAAACAATAATCATATTTTTGATATTATGAGGCTTCCGGGAGGGAGCCTTTTCTTTTCCCGCAGCAAAGTTCAGGAGTCAATTATGAGAATTAGCCGAATGTTTTACCGCACCATGAAAGAAGTTCCGAAGGAAGCGTCCATTCCGAGCCATCAGCTGATGTTCCGCGCCGGTATGATCCAGCAGGTTTCCAGCGGCATATACAATTATCTCCCTCTGGCTTTGAAAAGCATTCGGAAGATAGAGCGGATAATTCGCGACGTTCTAGTGGAATCCGGTTGCGAGGAAGTTCTTCTTCCAGTGGTGCAGCCAGCAGAGCTTTGGAAAGAAAGCGGCCGCTGGGAATATTACGGAGATGAACTTCTCCGGTTTACCGACCGAAAAGATAATGAGTTCTGTCTGGGGCCGACCCATGAAGAGGTCATTACCGATATGGTCAGACGCAATCTCAAATCCTATAAGCAGCTTCCCTGGAATATATTTCAGATACAGACGAAATTCCGCGATGAGATCAGGCCCCGTTTCGGACTTATGAGAGGACGGGAATTTATAATGAAAGACGGATACAGTTTCGATACTGATTCGGAAGCATCCCGGGAAACATATTACAGAATGTATAAGGCTTATGAAGAGATTTTCCGGCGGACCGGTGTGGACTTTAAAGCCGTGGAAGCTCTGACAGGCAATATCGGGGGATCTCTCAGTCATGAATTTCAGGTTCTGGCCGATTCCGGAGAAGATCTGATTATCAGTTGCCCCAGGTGTGCCTATGCAGCCAATGCAGAGAAAGCCCGTACAGTCTTCCCTGTTGACGAGGCAGAGGTCACCACAACCGAATCACCTGCGGATGTACATACTCCCGGAGCCGGCTCCATTGAAGAGGTTTCAGCCTTTCTCGACCGGAGTCCCCGGGACTTTATAAAAAGCCTTCTCTATCGGGTTGACGGGAAACCGGTTCTGGTTCTCCTTCGGGGAGATCGGGAGGTCAATGAAGCTAAATTACTGGCTGTACTTCAGGGCAATACAATCGGGCTCGCTGATGAAGAGACGGTTCAGTCTCTCTGCGGAACGGAAACTGGATATGTCGGGCCTGTTGGCTTGAATGATAAAGTTCCGGTATTGGCGGACAGATCCGTGGAAGGCCGTTCGGGTATGGTCTGCGGTGCTAACAGGAAAGACTATCACAAAATCAATGTCTGTTGGGAAAGAGATTACAAAGCGGAAATAGTGGATGATTTTTCATTCGCCCGCTCTGGAGACCCCTGTCCCGAATGCGGAGCAAAGCTTGAGGAGTTCCGCGGCATAGAAGTCGGGCAGGTCTTTCATCTCGGGACTAAATACAGCGAATCGATGAATTGTACTTTTCTCGACAGCGAAGGTAAGGAGCAGCCGGTTGTAATGGGCTGTTACGGAATCGGTGTGGGAAGAACTATGGCTGCAGCGATCGAGCAGAATCATGACGAATCCGGAATTGTCTGGCCGGTCGCCATCGCTCCCTATGAAGTGGTTGTCATGCCCCTTCAAATGAACAGTTCTGAAGTCATTGAAGCCGGAGAGAAAATCTATAGGGAACTTCTCGAAGGGGGAATTGATGCCCTGATTGATGACAGAGAGGAAAGAGCGGGATTTAAATTCAATGATGCCGATCTGGTCGGTTATCCGCTTCAGATCGGCATAGGCCGGAAATCCCTTGAAAAAGGAGTTCTGGAAATCAAAATCCGGAAAACCGGAGAAAAGCTGGAAATGTCTCCCGATGCAGTTGTCTCATTTGTTTCCGATTTTCTGGGCAGAGAAAAAGTGAAGTGATATACTTTAACAATATGAAAAGAACCGGGTTTACTCTCATAATGCTGTTTATTACCGCTTCCGCCTCTCTCCAGGCGGTTGATCACTTCATGATGGAGCTGGGGTCGGGTGTGATGTGGGTTCATAATGAAGCTTATGGAAAAGATGGCCCTGGAGATCAAGACCCCGATCCGATCCTGTTCCATCTGACTCTCAATTTTCCCCTGTACTTTTCAGAGAATTTTTATTTTAACCCCGGTATCGGGATTTCAGCGAATTCCTGGCAGTTTGTGGAAGATCAGGGGTGGGCCATGCCGGTCGATCCCATGTGGCAGGATCTTTATGTCATGATGCTGGATCTGGATCTGCCGGTGGGGTTTCAGTTGAATTTCAAATCCTTTTCCCTTTCATTCTATGCAGGACCTCAGTTCAATTTCAGAATACCCCTCTGGGGTGAAAAACAGGATGTCCGCAATGAAATGACAAATTATTTCTTCTCCGGCGGGAGCTTTCTCAATGTACTGGGCGGCTTTTCCTTTGTTTTTCCCCTTTCGGAAAAATTCGCTTTTACCTTCAGAACCGAATCTCACATACCCCTCCATAACCTATGGAATGATGGAGGACTCCCTTTCAGTGATGGCTTTACCCTCAGCGCATCAGCGGGAGCCCGTTTTATCTGGTAGCAGGGAATCTATTCCAAAGTGCTTTTCCGGCTGACAATGAGAGTTATCAGTGCCGAGGTGGCTACGTCGATCAGAACGGCGAATCCGATAAGCAGGGGAACGACCGGTTTTATCAGCAGGTAGGAATCTGTCAGCCCCGTATGGGAACGGCTGTAAAATTCGGAAAGCATATAAAGGGCTGTGTAGACGCCCATAGCCGGAAAAGATGCCAGAGTGAACGAAACCAGAATCGAAAATAAAATCACCCAGAAAATCTGATATAAAGTAATTTCAAGACTCGAATAGGACTTGAGGATTGTCAGGAATGTCACTGAAGTGACAAGGGCCGTACCCGCTTTGGCAAACATGGCATTTAAAGGCAGAGTCAGTGCTGAAATTTTTCTGGATATAAAAAGGTTTTTTTTCAACGTTCTTGTGAGAATAGAAAGGCTGAAAAAGGAATCTCCGCTTATCAGACCGTGAAACAGAGGAAGGATCAGGTTGTAAAGCGTTTTATAGGGGTTGGTTTTTCTGTCGGTCAAATACAAAGCCAGCGGATATGCGATCAGAATAATAACCGCCGATGAGATGGAGAGTATCAGAATGAGATTGGAAAACATGGCCCTGTCGGGAATCGACTTTATGGATCTGGTAAGGCTGAAGCTGATAAATGCCAGAAATACTGGAGAAATGCCGGAAATGACCATATTCAATTCAAAAAGAATCCGCGAAAGCGAATCGAAGAGGTTAAAAGCCGGTTCGGATACTTCTTTGTCTCTGTACATTATAAAGCCGAGTATGAAGGAGAGAAAATAGATCGGAAGAAGTACATTGCTGTTTCCTGTGAAAAGGGTAAACATATTCTGAGGGAAAATGGACATGAATGTGTTTCTCTGATCAGCAAGATCGAAAAGGCTTCGGGTTTCAACTATAAGCGGGATACGGGAGGGAGAAATAATAATCGTCACCAGGACACCGATTGAAACAAGAAGAACGGTTGACGCTGCGATAAGCAGAGCGGTGATCAGAACGGTCCGGATCAGTTTTTTTTCCCGTCTCAGTTTACATACCGCAATAGCCAGGGAAAAGAAGACCATAGGAAAGACAATGTATCTCCCGATATTGATTGACAGGGAAGAGAGATGCAGTAAAAAGCTATTCACTCCTTCTCCGACAGGTATTAATAATGCCGAAAGGATGCCGGCCAGAAGAGCCACTATCGAGCTTATAAGTAATTTCATGAATTTCTCCTGTTACTTTGGGTTAAATGGTGTCCGGTTTTCTCGGAATGACAGGCAGGCTTGAGAAGAGATTTTTCTTCTCCCGGTAATCCAGCCATTGGCCGTCTCCCTTCTCCGGTTTTTCATTCAGAATGTTGTTAATAAAAAGCGCGTAGCTGTCCATATCAGTTACATCACTGGTAAAAGCGCATCTGTAGGGAGCTCCCTCATCGGAAATGACAGCATCGGCAAAGGACCGGAAGAACCCCAGAAATCCTTTTTCCATGGGACTGCCCGTATGCCGGTTTTTTCTTGTCAGGGCAAAGGAAAGAACTTTTGCGGAGTCTCCTTCCATGATTTTCAGAAGCTCTCTTGTGAGATAAACCGTACCGTGAATGGATGACTCTATAGCTTCGTCGATTTCGGAAGTCGAAAAATCAGATAGTTGCTCATTGGTTTTATTTTCAGAATACACTAAAATGGCTTCGTCTATAGAGCGGAAAATTCTCATGCCTTCACGGATCACCGTACGGGAGGAGATGATGGAGGATTTGTTCCAGGGGAGTACCAGCAAGTTGTTTTTCTGCGGTTCTCCGCTGTTCTCGTCTCTGGAAATGACCGGCGCAATTACCTTATTTCCAGCTGCGAGATTTTTCTCGATCAGTTTCCTTCCAAGTAGTGTTTCGCTGCCCGTGATCAGTATGACTTTTCCCATATTGAGATTATAGTATCCTCTATATATTGCGAGGTCAACAAGGAGTCTAGATTGAAAATAGCAGCCGGACAGATAAATTCCGTCATTGCCGATTTTGAAGGAAACCGGGAGAAAATTGTCGAATATTCTCTCAGAGGAGCGAAGGAAGGCGCCGATCTTATTGTCTTTCCCGAGTTGTCTCTCTGCGGCTATCCTCCCATGGATCTTCTCGATTACAACAGCTTTGTTGAGGAAAACACATTGTCTCTGCGGTGGCTCCAGAGGCACCTTCCTGCTGAAATCGCCGTAGCAGTGGGACATGTTTCGCTTAACTCAAGCGGAACAGGTAAGAAACTCCGCAATGTCATTTCAGTAATTTACGGGGGAGAAGTTATCTTCACACAGGACAAGACACTCCTTCCCACTTACGATGTCTTCGATGAAACAAGGTATTTTGAGCCATCTTCGGAAAGAAAGCTTTTCACTTTCAGAGGAGAGAAAATCGGCATAGCCATTTGCGAAGATCTCTGGTGGGAATCGGCGAGAGATACAGATTCGGTCTATCCTATCGATCCGGTTATGGAACTGCTCGATCTGGGCGCGGAAATCATCCTCGTCCCTTCGGCCTCGCCTTTTCACAAAAGCAAAATCAAGAAGCGGCTCGCACTTTGCAGAAAGACAATCCGGAAAGGGGCTTCTTCCGTCTTTTACATTAACAGCGTCGGAGCAAACGACAGCCTTATCTTTGACGGGAATTCCATTGTGGTAGACAGGAAAGGGCGCCTGGTTAAAAAAGCGGCCGATTTCGAAGAGGATTTCTTTGTTTGTGATCCGGATGATTCCTGTAATGAAATCGAACTGGAATATGATAAGTATGGAGAGATTGAAAAAGCCCTGGTTCTGGGTCTTCGCGATTACGTTCACAAATGCGGTTTCTCCCGTGTTCACCTGGGCTCTTCAGGAGGGATCGACTCGGCTCTGGTCGCTGCGCTCGCCGTCAAAGCCCTGGGAGCGGAGAATGTCAAAACTTTCGCGATGCCTTCCCGATATTCATCAGACGGGAGTCTGACAGATTCGAAAAAACTGGCTGAAAATCTCGGCGTTTCCTACGATGTCATTGCCATAGAAGACATGTTCACATCTTTTCTCGGGGCGCTGGAGCCTCATTTCGGCGGACGGGAAATGGATGTGGCTGAAGAAAACATACAAGCCAGAATCAGAGGAACGCTGATGATGGGTTATTCCAACAAGTGGGGGTCCCTTGTTCTGACGACGGGAAACAAATCGGAACTTGCGACGGGCTACTGTACCCTTTACGGCGATATGGCCGGCGGACTGGCGGTTATAGGCGACCTCCTTAAAACAGAAGTATTTGATCTTTGCCGCTATATAAACCGCGACGGGGAGATCATTCCCTGGGAAATCATTAATAAACCGCCTTCCGCTGAATTGAGACCCGATCAAAAGGATGAGGATTCCCTTCCTCCCTATGATGTTCTGGACGGGATTCTCGTTGAATATCTGATGAACCACAGAACAGCTGATGAAATCGAAGCTCTCGGATATGAGCCGGAGACAGTTGAAAAGATTGTCAAGCTTGTGGGTCGGGTTGAATATAAAAGAGGCCAGGCTCCGCCGGTGCTCCGCATATCTGATAAGGCTTTCGGAACGGGCAGGAGGATGCCTGTCGCCAGAAAGCTGTACGAGGTTTAAAATATAACAGCCGCAAAAGTTCTGAAAAGACGATTGCGGCTGTTTTTTTATTTGATGAGTTTCAGAAGGGCGTCAAAATCATATTCAGATTTTTCAGCTGCTTTTTGCCATTTAGGTATTTTCTTGAATATGTCCGATGCCTCTTTCATATCTTTCCCGGATAGCGTCCAATAGTAGGCCCACCAGAGATAGAGCTCGAACCTTTCCTTGTTGAACCAGAGCGTCCCTTCATAGGAATTCAGTCCCATCAACTGTCTGAAGCCATCCATATCTATCAGTTCTTCCAGAAATTCCCCGGACAGGTAAGAACCCTTGATCCCGGCTATGCGGCTGTAGCGCTCCTGCAGAAATTTGAACAGGGAAATGATTTTATCGATATCGCTTTCCCCCCAGCCCATATCGGTAAAGAGATCTCTCAGGTAATGGATGATCATCCAGTTATCCAGTATGTTTCTGTTTATTCTTTCCTCGTCCGCCGGACTGATGAGACGACCAGTGTACCGATAGAGGGAGAACAGATAGAGAACAATGCGGTTCTGCCAGGTGAACCCTTCGCTGAAATAAGCGGATGCGGCTTTTTCCTTTTTAAGTTTTTTAGTTATATCATCGGGATGGGCCAGGGCTTCTCTGACCAGAGAAGCTACCTCTTCGACATCTCCCGTGCCACCGGCAAAATCGCGAACTGATTGATATGTTTCGACAAAATCCTTCAACGGCTCTTCTGAAATATCAGAAAGAGTTAAATGATTTTCTTTAAGATTCGTGAGGATTTCACGGTTCACATGTTTCCGGTAGGCTGCGTAAAGCGGCTGGAAAATCATTTCTCTGTATTCTCTGTCCATATCGGGCGTTCCCGAGCCATTGAGTTTGGAGCAGATATCGGCAATGCGGTTGGAATCGCTGTTTCTCAGTTCATGGATGTCCATAAAGACGTGGCTGTTAAAACCATCCAGCTCGACAAAGAGCCCGTTTTCGTAGATTTCCCTGCTGTTCCTGATAAACCACAATCCGTTTTTCAATTCCCTGAAGACACAGTAACAGTCGCCATCGTTTGTCAGGCCGAGAGATTCTCCCAGAGAAGAGCTTTCGAAACGGGATCCATTCTCATCATTTTCAATAAAAGGAGCTGAGTGGTTGATTGTACCTACGGCTCTTTCATAAGCATTGTTGTAGAGAACGAGCACATATTCTCCCCCGCATTTGTTGGAGTAGGCAAAGACATTATCATTTACGGCGCCCGAATGCTCGAACAGGTCAAAAAGCCTGAATCGATTTGCTGAAACAAACAGATAGCGGCGTTTCATAATAGGGAATATTTCCCTTTCGTGACGTTCAACCAGAGCCGGATCGGGATACTCATCCCAGAGCGGCTTATGAAATTCCATTCCGTATTTTTCTTTATAGCCTTCGATCTGGCCATGGCCTATCATGGGAAGGCCGGGCATCGTGAGCATCAGGGTCAGGACGCCGAAGTATTTGTCTCCTGTTCCGAACTGTACCGCTGCCGTATCTTCATCGGGGTTATTCATGAAATTCACAAATCGTTTGAGAATTTTTCTATCGTAATTGAGCGTGTTTTTTATGGTCTCTTTGTATTTACCGTTTTCCTCGTTTTTAAGCATATTCATGAAAGCGGAGTTGTAGACTCTGTGCATTCCCAGATTGCGGACGAAGTATCCCTCCATCATCCAGAAGGCTTCGGCGAGCAGCAGTGTATCGGGAGCTTCGGCGGCAACGCGGCTGACAACTTCCTTCCAGAATTCACCGCCGCAGGCATCGTCAAAATCCTTTGCGGTCATGGCGAAGTTTGCTCTCGATGCGATATCTCCTCCCTGTCCGGGAAGCGGGTACCAGAGCCTCTGGATATGTTTTTTAGCCAGAGTCATGGCTGCGTCGAAGCGAATGACGGGAAAATTCCTGGCGACATGAATTATCTGGCCGATAACGGCTTCCCGAACTTCTTCTTTGAGAAAATCGAGCTGGGCCGTATCGTTCCAGGGCATGGATGTTCCGTCATTGCCGTGATAAATGTACCGGGTTTCTCCTGTATGGAAATTGACCCGCTTGAAGGTAACGGCGGCATCGCTTTTGTCATAGTAATGGTCTTCCAGGTATATTCCGATTCCAGGGTCTTCGGAAAGATTTTCACTGTTGTAGGTATAGGAGGGAAAGGGAGGCCTATCGGTCTGTATGAACCAGTCCGGTCGGCTGCGAGTCCATTCGGAATCGATCCCCGTGTGATTGGGAACCATGTCACTAGCCAGGCGTATGCCTCTGTTCCGGCACCGTTCCCGCAGGTTGGCAAGAGCTTCCCAACCGCCGATTTCCCAGTCTATGTCATAACTGAATAGGGAATAAGCCGAAGAAACGGCATCGTGATTGCCGCAGCGTCTTTTGATTTCCCGTGAAGCATTGCTTCTGTTCCATATGCCGATCAGCCAAAGGCAGTTGATACCCCGGGACGCCATTATGTCGAGCTCTTCATCGGGAATCTGATCGAGCCTTTTTATTTCTCTTTTATAATCGCGGCTAAGCTGATTAAGCCAGACCAGTGCGTTTTTAGCCAGAAGGATAACTTCGGGCATCCAGTTGCTGTCGGCACTGTAGTTGGGGTTATCTTCATCCTCGCTGTTGTGATAAGCCCCGAATTCTAACGCCGTGGTCGGTCCCGGTCCGCTGAAATGTACTTTGTTCTCTTCTCTTATAAGATCAATGCCCTTAAGAAGCAATAAGAGAAAGTCATCAGTCAGAAAAGTCCACATTTCCTTCATATACTCGATCTGACTCTGGAGCGATTCAGGATGTTTCTGCGCCGGCTCAAGCAGAAGCTTGAGAAGATTGTCTCCATAAGTTCCGAAAGAGGGCGTTTTGTCGAAATGTTCCAGCAGCGAATAAAACGCCGGAGTGTAAGGCGTCTTCTCTGCAAGGGGCGAATCGTCAAATATTTCTCTGTATTTCTGTGCCGCCCTGTTACTGTTGCAGATTTTTAGAAGAATGATTTCTTCGAGTATTTTCTCCCGGGCGGGACTATTCTCTATAGGGTCGTCGAGAGAGCGCTCCGGTCCTCCAGAAAAAAATTGCCCGTAGAGCTTGAGCATGGCATCTATTTTCCCCTTTCCATACTGTTCGGAAAGGGTTTTCAGTGCGCTATTGAAAGCGAGATTGTCCGACTCCAGGAGATAACGTCCGATCAGATAGTGGTTAATTCTCTCAATCAGAGCCAAAGCATTCAAATCGCTGGAATGATAAAATTCTTCCAGCTCCGAATTCTTTCGCTTGATTTTATTAATATTCTCGGTGAGATCCTGTATCTGATAATTTCCTTTCAGGAGTGTTTTGCCTGTCTCAGAAAAGGATAATTCTTTCAAATTGTATTTCTCTCTGCATTCATTTCTCAAATGCATTTCCAGAGTCATATCACCGATCATTTTTGGTATCTCCTGATTTCGTCTTTATTCAACTATAAATGAAAAGCCGGCTTAAAGCCGGCAATTTATTATTTAGAGAGTTATTTTCTGGTTTTTTCTGATTTCCACCAGAGAGCTGATGCTTTCCTTGAGCTTTTCCGCTTTCATCAGCTTTTCCACAGTCGGAGTCATCCGGTAGGACCAGTTAACATCCTGGACCGTACCGGGGATGTTTATCCTCTCGAAGTGAATATCGCTGTCGCAAATGCTGCTGTCCAGAGCGAAAAAATCCTGAATCTGAATCATACAGATTGCCGACCGGCTCCTGAACAGAGCTTCAAGGAAAAACTTGACAGCTTCTTCGCCAGGCTGATCATAAGGAATCTCCTGCACATCAAGACCTGCGGCAAGAGCGGCTTTATCCTGCTCCTCAAACCACCACTGCCTCAGGGTTGTTGAGTCATGAACAGCAGGCGTACAGACTGACAGCTCTGGATACTGGCTGACTTTGGTATAGGGATCACCTTCCTGTCCCCATTCTCTGGCCCAGCGAACAACTTTGAGTCCCAGGATTCCGAGTTTCTGAAGAACGGAAGGCACACAGTCGGGGACGGCCCCCAGATCTTCCGCGCAGACAAGCATATCTGTTGTATTTTTCATAAAGGAGAGGAGATTCAGGGCATTTTCCTCCCAGATTTTCTCGGCTTCTGCACCGCATCGGGCAGAAAGCTCCTCTATTTTGCCTTTTTCCCATTGATTGAGGCTTTCGTAACCTCTTGTTTCCCGGAAAGACCAGGAAAGACTGAAATTATCATCATCTACAGGAATGAGCGTGACATTTTTAAGCATCTCTCCCAGTACGGATTTGGCTTTATCGGAAAGATCGGACCGGTAAATCACTTTCTCCGATGAATAAGTGTCATTAAAGAGAAAGAGATTTTCGTTTCCGATTCTGTCGAGACAGATATTTATGACAGACTCGGCTTCGGCTCCCAGCTTTTCTCTCAATTCGTGTTCAAAAACGTGAGGTCGGGACATCCATGTGATTCGCCCCTTATCAAAGCCGATATCTTCCAGGTCTTTTCTGGATATATAAGCTGAGGGATTGAAGTAGCCCATACTGCCCGTAACCATATGAAAGGGGATATTCCAGATACGGAAGAAACCGAGCACATGGTCAATCCTGTAGGCGTGATAGAATTTCGCCGCCTGTTTCAAACGTTTTCTCCACCAGCTGTAATCATCTTTTTTCAGATTGGTCCAATTGTAGACGGGAAACCCCCAATTCTGACCGTCTGTCGAGAACATATCCGGCGGAGCGCCCGCGGAAAGGCTGAGATCGAAAAATTTTCTATCGGCCCAGACATCGCAGCTGTCTTCATTCATCAGGATGGGTATATCTCCTTTGAGGCTGATACCCATGGAATCGAGCTTGGCAGCCGAATCCTTCAGCTGTTTTTCCAGATGATACTGGACCCATACGTGAAAGTAATTGTCCTCTTCATATTTATCCCATAGTTTGTCGAGATCTTTTGCGGAGGGATTTCTGAAGTTTTTCCAATCCTTCCATGATGCCATCAGGTTGTTCCTGCGGATTGTGGAAAAAACAGCATAATTTTTGACCCAGGGATTTTCTTTCATCCAGCCGGTGACAGCTTTGTCAGCTCTGATAGATTTTATATTGCTGTCATATATTTTTCTTAAGATTTCCAGTTTTCCCGTCAGAACGGAAGCAAAACTGACTCTTTTCAGCGGCTCCAGCTCTTTTTTCAGAGCCGCAATGTCCCCGGCGAAATCTTTCGATTCGGGTATATCTTCAAGACGCATGAAAATGGGGTGAAGGGCAAAGGCGCTTAATGCGCTATAAGGAGATTCCTGATAACCGGTATCGTTTACGGGAAGAATCTGAATCAGATCGAGATTGGTCTGACGGCACCATTCTCCCAAATGTGCCAAATCGGCAAATTCTCCAATACCGCAGCTTTTTTCGCTCCTGAGAGAAAATACGGGGACAACGACACCGGTCAATTTATGATCTACAGGGGGAAACTTCATTGTTAACCTCTTTGTTTTTATGTTTGTTCCAGCAGTCTATCATTAAAAGTGCTGCAACTCAATGGAATACGTGCAAACGGTTGCATAAAAGGTGAGTTTTCTTATGGCTGATTATTCGGGCATCGTGCCCTTATGCCCACATATGTTCCAGCTTTTCTATGAGCTTGCCATTCTGTGTATCGGGAATATGGTCTTTCAGCATGATTTCATGCAGTGACGTGATAATGAGATCCTGAACCTCATTGTCTGTGATTTTTTCCGCCATCTCCCAGAATGTTTCAATTGTTTTTACTCTTTCTTCAAAAGTTTCGAGATAGGAATCAAAAGAGTCGAAGTAAAGTTTTTCTGTCAGCTCATGAAGATCGGATACTTCCGAATCCTCAATCTTTCCGTCTGACAACAGTAGACTCTTCAGGCAGCCGGCAAAGAAAACTTTTTCTTTCTGATCCAAAAGATTTACATTTTCCATAAAAACTCCTGTACATATTGAATTTTATCACGCACAGGATTTATCTGCAAATTAATTCAGGAGCGGGAACAGGCCTCTTTGCACCAGGACCGGAATTGCGGTTCGGAAATACGTTTAAGTTTATCGTATTGCTTGTCATCCAGCTTCTTTAGAGCCTGATTGATTTTTTTGACCTCTTCTTCGGGAAGACGGCACTCCTCCGCTCTTAAAGTCAGATAAGCTATATTCTCCTCTTTTGTCATTTTTATCCCTCAGTGTATTAAAGTTCGATCCAGATAAAGATATAATTACCGTCATATAGAATCAATTACAAAATTAGAGGTGTTTGATGACCTGTAAAAGAGCCGGCTTAGTTTTATTGTCTTTATCCATAGTTATTCTACTGGGAAGCTGCAGTAAAGGGAACAGCGGATTATTCCCGGTAACCCTTAAAGGCAGAACCGGATTTATTAATAGAAAAGGAGACGTCGTCATTGAGCCCCGTTATGAGACAGCTCTGAGTTTTTCCGAAGGTCTCGCCCTGGCTGTCGAAGAGGGTAAAGGCGGTTTTATCAATTCCAAAGGAGAAACGGTTATTCCCTTTATTTATGATAATGCCTCCTCTTTCAGCGAAGGGCTGGCTATGGTTGTTCAGGATGGAAAGTGCGGCTATATCAATCAGAAAAACGAGATCGTGATACCTTTTGTGTATGATCGCGCCGGAGATTTCAATGAAAACGCCGCTTCTGTCGTTTCCGGAGATGAACATTTTTATATAAATAAGAAAAATGAGAAACTATTCGGCGGCGATTGGCTGAGCGCCACCTCATTCAGCGAGGGAATGGCCAGAATAAGCCGTGAGGGAAAAATCGGATTTATCAACAGCAAAGGGGTGGAAGTCATCGCCCCTAAATATGAATTCGCCGGAGATTTTTCCGAAGGTCTCGCGCTTGCGGTGTCCGGGGATAAAGGCGGGTATATCAATAAGGATGAGGAATTTGTTATAGAGCCTCAGTATCTCTACTCCAAAGATTTTTCCGAAGGACTGGCTTTAATCGTTTCCGAAGGCCTGGGCGGGTTTATCGATAAAAAAGGAGAACTTGTCATTGAGCCGAAGTACAGTTTTGCCGGAGATTTTTCAGACGGACTGGCAAGAGTCCGCTTGGGCAAAGATGATAAACTCGGATTTATCAATAAAGAGGGGGAATGGGTGATTGAAGCCCATTATGACTATGCCGATGATTTCCATTTCGGTATGGCTCTTGTTATCGAAGACGGATATGCGCGGTATATCAACCGGAAAGGCGAAACAATCTGGAGTTACAAAGATGAAGAAAATTGAAATACGGAAGCCCGATGATTTTCATATTCACTTAAGACAGGGGGATCTTCTGAGAATGACCGTCCCTCATTGTTCAGCATACTATGCCCGGGCCATTGTGATGCCCAATACCATTCCGCCTGTTGATTCTGTTTCGACGATGGAGGAATATCGTCGCCAGATCAATAAAATAGATCCCGGCTTTGAACCATTAATGACATTCAAGCTGCTGAAAAACATGGCGGAAGATGAAATCCGATCCCTGAAAAAAGCAGGGGCGATAGCGGGAAAACTTTATCCCGCCGGCGCGACGACCAATTCGGCTGACGGAATAACCGATTGGAGAGATATTGCCGGTTTATTGAAAGTGATGGAAGAGGAGGGATTGATCCTGAGTATTCACGGAGAAGATCCTTCAGTTTTTTCCCTCGATAGAGAGAAAGCCTATATTCCGGAGATTCTGGAGATTTGCCGAAATTTCCCAGATTTAAGGGTCGTATTTGAGCATCTTTCCAGTGCCGAAGGGGTTGAAGCCGTAAAGGAGGGTCCGGATAATCTGGCAGGAACCATTACGGTACATCACCTTTTGCTGACCCTTGATGATGTGATCGGAGGCGCTCTGAATCCCCATAATTTCTGCAAACCCGTTCTGAAAGGACCGGAGGACAGAAAGGCTATTCAGGACGTCGTTCTGGAGGGAAACGGGAAATTCTTTTTCGGTTCCGACAGTGCTCCCCATAGTTCTGACAAAAAGCTGCAGGGGGCGGCCGGTGCCTACACGGCTCCCGTGACTCTGCTTTTGCTGGCGGATTTTTTTGATGAAAAGGGAAAACTGGATCTGCTGGAGAATTTTACATCGAGGTTCGGCGCTGAATTTTACGGGATTCCCCTTAACAGGGAAAAAATAACGCTGACAGAGAAGAGCTGGACGATGCCCGATAAATATGGAGACGTCGTTCCCTTTTTCGCATCGAAAAAGATCAACTGGACAGTGAAAAACCAAAGTATCAATCAGGAGAGTTTATAAATGGCTGACGGTACGGTATTACCGGTTATTGTAGATATTGAAGGCGGTATCAGGGCGGGTGCTCTTATGAACCGCAAAGCTTTTTCCAAAAGCATAGAGACGAAAGTGCTGTGGATCGTTCATCCCGAAACCGGACGGGTTCTCCCCTGGGAGGGAGATCCTTTATATATTTCTCTGATAGAGAATAAGGGCTTTTTTTCGGCACAGCTGCCGGAGGGCAGTTCTCCCATTGCCTGTGAGCTGACTGACGGGGAGGAAGATCCGGAACTGCATGAAAATACAGCGCTGGATGCGGAGAAGGAAAAGGAGTCGAGAATCCTCTACAGTCTGGCGGAAACAATAGCCCGGCGGAAAAAAGAGATGCCTTCAGGCTCCTACACGACACATCTCTTTGAGAAAGGTCTTGAGAAGATCCGCAAAAAGGTGGGGGAGGAAGCTATTGAATTGATTCTGGCTGTCTCCAGAGAAGATATCGTATATGAATCGGCGGATCTGATTTACCATCTGCTCGTGCTGCTTGAAGCGGCCGGCGTGGATTTCCACGATCTTATGGCCGAACTCGAAAGGCGCGATTCCTAGAATGTCCTCCCGGTATCGGAGGGCGTGGCTTTCCAAATCCCTCCGATTGGTCATAGTGGCGAAATCCGCAGTCCATTGAGCCGGGAGATCGAGCTCATGTTTCAGTTATAGTCTTTTCTCGAGTACTGAATTTTCGGTTTGCTCTTCATAAAGATGGAAATGGCCCGGACGGGACATTCGTTGACACAGCGGTAGCAAAGAGTACATCGGCCTTGCTGTCCGACTCTGTTTTCTCTGATTTCCAGGTTTTCCACAGGACAGATCTGAACGCATTTCTGGCATAAGATGCAATCGCTGCTGATTTTCACAGAGTTTCTGAGCTTCACCATCATGGCTTTGCCCCAGGTCCGCTGAAGAATAAATCCGGAAAAACGGGAAAACCATTTTCTTCCGTCCCTGCATATTCCCCCGCTCCTGATCGTATCAACGGCTAAAGCGATTTTACGATCAGCCTTGACATATGATCGGGCTGTTTCGGAAAGCGGCTTGTTGAAAAAAATATTAACATCGGTCAGGTTGCTCGGCATATTGATATGAATGCTGTGGAGATGCTTAACGCCGGCTTCTTTCAGAATGTAGAAGGGGAGAGCCCCTCCGTCTCCGCTGAATAAAAGCTGGGTGCAGATCGTCGTGAGATTTTTACCTTTAAAGTCCTCAATATGGCTCTCCAGGAATTCTTTAACGATGAATGGCAGCATGCTGTCGTGGATGGGGTAGGCCAGCACGATGTTTTCGGCTTCGCCGATGATTCGGGAAAAATCGATCTCTCTGTGTTCGATCGAATGAAGGCTGTAATAACTTCCCCGTTCGTAAAGTTCAGCAAATTTGCCTATAACGTATTTGGTATTTCCCGTTCCTGAAAAATAGAGGTAGAGGTTTTTCATATCTTATCCTCCTCTGTTTGCCCGAAAGGTCTTCTGCGAAGATAACTCTTTCAATTTCAAACAGGACTGTTACAATATTCAGTATGACACACTTTGAAGAAATTGAAATACTGAACAATTTTTATCAGACTTCCTCTTTTTTCCCCATGCCGACGGTTTTAATCAGCACGTTGAGTCCTGAGGGAGAAACGAACCTCGGGGCCTATAGCCTCTGTTTTCCCTATTATATTGCGGAAAAAGATTATTTCGGAATGTTTCTGGGGGCGAGGAATTCGAGCAATACGGCGCAGAATATTCTGAGGGACAGGAAATGTGCTATCAATTTTCTGCCCGATAAAAAAAGGTATCTGAAAGAGATTGTCCGGCTCGGTTTTCCCGGGGAGGAGACTTCCGAGAAAATGAGAGAAACCATTTTTCATCTCCAGAAAGGGCTCCGCGCAGAAGAAAAAGCCGATGAATCATTTCCTCTGATCATTTCGGAAGCCGAACAGGTTTTTGAGTGCACCTGGGATGATTTCGAGACAATTCCGCCCGATGGCGATGGTGTCGTCTATCATCCTCCCTATAACCGGTATAACGGGATAACGTCGGAACACGGGGCCATTTTCATTCTGAAAATCGATAAGATCCTTCTCAGAACCAAATGGAAAAAAGCTCTTATCGAAGGCAGTTCGCATATGCCGGCTTTTCCGGTTGACTACGGGTTCAGGAATAATGCGGACTTCTGGATCTCCCCTTTCCGGAAACCTCTCCGATTTCCGATTCCGAAAGACAAAGGCGTGGGAGAGGATGTGGTCCGTGCCGCAGCCTTGAAATTGAATGAGCAGATACAATGGGATGAAGAGTGCTTCATCAGGCTCAAGAGAATTCCGAAGATATTTCTCAATACAGCTTTGAAGGGGATTCTGGAAGATGCGGAAAATCGCGGGGTTTCCCGTATAACACTTGAGCTGCTCGATGAGATCAGAGATAAGAGGAACAAGGAGAAAAAGTATAATTAAAAAAGCCCCTGTCGGTTTTGTATCCAACAGAGGCCTGTTTCATTTGAAGCAGATTATGCTTTCAGTAGCTTATTAATGGATTCAGCGGCATGCCGCCCCTGACCCATGGCGAGTATGACCGTCGCCGCTCCCAGAACGATGTCCCCTCCGGCGTAGATCCGGTCAATCGAGGTCTTGTTGTTCTCATCGACAACGATATTTCCCCACTTGTTCACTTCCAGATCGGGTGTGGAATTGCTCAGAATCGGGTTGGCGTTATTTCCCAGCGAGGGAATGCAGGCATCGAGATCTATGATGAAGTTACTACCCTCGATGGGAACGGGTCTCCGCCGTCCCGAATCGTCAGGCTCGCCCAGCTCATATTTCAGGCATTCTATTCCTTTTACGCGGCCGTTTTCATCGCCGAGAATTTTAACCGGATTGGTAAGGAAATCAAAAATGATACCCTCTTCCTTGGCATGATGGACTTCCTCCACTCTGGCGGGCATTTCGGCCTCCGTCCGGCGGTAAACGACATGGACTTCTTCGGCGCCGATGCGCTTGGCTGTCCTGGCCGCATCCATGGCTACGTTTCCCCCTCCGAAGATAGCGACTTTTTTCGCATGGTAAATCGGGGTGCGGGAGTTTGCCGTATCATAGGCTTTCATCAGGTTTGAGCGGGTCAGGTATTCATTGGCCGAGAAGACGCCGACGAGATTTTCCCCTTCTATGCCCATAAACTTGGGCAGTCCCGCACCGGCAGCAATGTAAACGGCATCAAATCCATCTTTTTCCAACAGATCCGTGAGCTTTCTCGTTTTTCCCACAAGAAAGTTGGTCACAATCTTTACGCCCATTTTTACAAGCGTATCGATTTCGATTTCAACTATTTTCTTGGGAAGTCTGAACTCAGGGATGCCGTAAACCGTAACGCCGCCGTTCTTGTGGAAGGCTTCGTAAACCGTAACATCATGTCCTTCCTTGCGAAGGTCGAAGGCGGCGGAGAGTCCCGAGGGACCGCTTCCCACGATGGCGACTCTCTTTCCGGTGGAAGGCGCCACTTCGGGAACCTGTATTTTATCGTTCTCTCTCTCCCAATCGGCAACATATCTTTCGATACGGCCGATCTGTACGGAACGCATAACATCTTTTTCCGCTTTTCCTACAGTACAGGTCGCCATACATTGGGTTTCCTGGGGGCAGACCCGTCCGCAGATGGCTGGAAGGCTGCTGCTTTCCTTGATTATGCCGATTGATTTTTCGAAATCCCCTTCGGCAGCGGCGGCAATAAATCCCGGAATATTGATGGAGACGGGACAGCCGGAAATACAGGGGGCATTCTTGCACTGGAGGCAGCGCATGGCTTCCAGTTTCACCTGGCTTTCAGTATATCCGAGTGCCACTTCCTCCATATTGTTTCTCCGGACCAAGGGATCCTGGGACGGCATTTCCTGAAGCGGAATAGCCCGTCTGGATTTAGGGTTCAATGCTGAAGGATCGATCGTCTTTATCAGTTCGTCGGCTTCTTTCGCCAGTACATCGGGGCTGACGTATTCCATTATTTCTCCCCTCCTTTGCTGTCCAGGCCGATGCGGCAGTTGTGTTCCTCTTCCTGATGTTTGTATGTATTGAGCCTGTTGATCATGTTGTCGAAATCCACAAGATGCCCATCGAACTCCGGTCCGTCGACGCAGACGAATTTGGTTTCGTCTCCGACCGTGACCCGGCAGCCGCCGCACATTCCCGTTCCGTCGATCATAATGGTGTTGAGCGAGACTGTGGTTTTCACCTTGTAAGGTTTGGTGGTGAGAGCGCAGAATTTCATCATGACCGGCGGCCCTATGGCTACGACTTCGGCGGGATCGCGGCTTTCGCAGATCTCTTTCAATGGCGCGGTTACAAGGTCTTTCCGTCCGTAGGATCCGTCGTCGGTACAAATGATCACCTCATCGGAATAAGCCCGGATTTCATCTTCCAGAATCAGAAGATCTTTGTTTCTGGCTCCGATAATGGAGATCACCTCGTTCCCTGCTTTTTTGAAAGCTTCCACAATCGGTCTCAAGGGAGCGACACCGATTCCTCCGCCGACGCAGACGACGGGCTTGTCGTATTTGACAATATGGGTCGCTTTGCCCAGTGGTCCGAGCAGACTGTCGATGTAGTCGCCTTCCGATTTTTTCCCCAGTTCTTTTGTCGAATCGCCAACAGCCTGGAAGATGATGGTTATGGTTCCCTTCTCTTCATCAGCTCCGGCAATAGTCAGGGGAATTCTTTCTCCGAACTCCTCGCTGACGATTAGAATGATAAACTGACCGGCTTTTCTCTCTTCGGCGATCAGGGGTGCCTCAATCTCCATCTGAAAGACGTCGTCGGATAATTGAATTTTTCTTATAATTTTGTTCATAGTGTTTTCCTGTTTTCAGTATCATACCATTTGTCTGATGAATCCCAAACGAACTTTTTTATTATTTATAGATAAATTTTTTGTTATTCAACTATAAGTAACAATTTATGATAGATTAGAATAATCCATTTTTTGCACTAATCTCAGCCCCGGCGGTATTTTCAGTTGACCTTTCAAAATGATCGGACGAGAATTCAGATATGAAAAATTTCCAATATTATAACCCGGTCAGAGTCGTCTTCGGAAAAGGAACCATAAGAGAGTTGAAAAAGCTTTTGCGCGATAAGAGCAAGATTCTCTTCCTCTACGGCGGCGGTTCGATCAAGAAAAACGGCGTATACGATCAGGTCGTCGAGGCATTAAAAGGCAAGGACTTTATAGAATACAGCGGGATACAGGCCAATCCCGATTACGAAGACTGCATGAACTGCGTCCTTCTGGCGGAAAAGGAGAATGTTGATTTCATTCTCTCCGTAGGAGGGGGATCGGTTCTCGATGCGGCGAAGTTCATCGCCGCGGCTATTTACTACGAAGGCGGGGAGCCATGGGAAATTCTCATCGGCAAAGGGAGGATTAAAAAGGCTCTTCCCCTCGGTTCCGTATTGACGCTTCCGGCGACGGGCTCGGAAATGAATGCCAATTCTGTCATCTCCAGACGGGAGATCGGAGAAAAGCGGGCATTCAGCAGTCCCCATGTATATCCCGAGTTTTCCATTCTCGATCCCGAAACAACTTACAGCCTCTCGAAGCGTCAGGTAGCAAACGGAATCGTCGATGCCTGGGTTCATGTGCTTGAACAGTATATGACGACAAGTCTCGATTCACCTCTTCAGGACAGACAGGCGGAAGCCGTGCTGCTCACTCTGCTGGAAGAAGGACCGAAAGCCGTTCTCAGCAATAAGGATTATGAAGTCCAGGCCAATATTATGTGGTGTTCCACAAACGCTTTGAACGGTTTGATCGGCTGCGGCGTGGATCAGGATTGGGCCACCCACGGCATCGGACATGAACTGACCGCTCTTTACGGCATCGATCATGCCCGGACTCTCGCAGTTGTTCTTCCCGGTCTATTATCATTAATGAGAAAACAAAAGGAACAGAAACTTCTGCAGTATGCCGAGCGAATCTGGGGAATCTCCATGGGCGACACCAATGTGAGGATCGATGAAGCCATAGCCAGAACCTGTCTTTTCTTCGAGTCTCTGGGAGTTGATACCCGCTATTCCGATCTGGGTATCGATGAAGATGCTCCTGAAAAAATAGCAGCCAGAATCGATGGAAGAAATGAAGTGTTCGGCGAGGGGCAGAATATCCGCGGTCCCGAAATCATCAAAATCCTGAAGAATCTTAAAGATTGATACTATTTCCGGAGGGGAATATACCTCTCCGGAATTTCCCAGATAATGATACTGCTTCCGGTTTCCCGGAAATAACCGCTTTTTATCAATTCCCTCATCGGTTCAAGCGGACCGACACCTTCTTTTGCCAGATTCAGAATATCCAACTGAAGAGCCAGTTTTAATTCCGATTCAAAATTCCAGCGGCTGTCGAAACTGTAACTCGTTCCCACGAGAAGTAGGGGGATCTCAGGATCATCAAACAAACCCAGCGAAGGGGGGGCCGCGTCTGCCAAAATCGTTTTTCTATAGCGTTCCTCTTTATTCTCCAGAGGAGGCACAAAAGCCAGAAGATCGCCTTTGAATGGCTGATACTCCGCTTCTGAGATATAGAAGCTTCGCCGTGATAAGCCATATTTTTCGATATATGGCATCACAAGACTGGATATCTCCCGGGCTGCGGCCGCTGAAGCAGCTTCCGTCCAGTGAGTATCGTATTGAAAGAATACTTTTTCTTTCAAAGAAGTCTTTTGGAAGGGTTCTCTCAGATCTGCCGCAGGGATTCCCAGATTTCTAAACCGGGCCAGCGCATCATCATATCGGTTTTCCAGGGGGGATGAAAAAGAATACAGCTGTGACTTCTCCCGGTAAATCCGGCTTTTATTGGGGATCGGCACAATGACCAGTTCTAACCCCTCGTTATCAAAAAAAGTTTTGGCTTTTTCAATTTCTCCGAAAAAATCATCATAAGTCGTTTCTGGATTCAAATCTTCATCAAACTCTTCCGAAGTGAAAAGCCAGTCTTCCCGTCCAATGAGGACTCCCCGGTTACCCTCTTTGAAGAACCGGTATTTTATTCCCGACCAGAAGCTGAGAGCCCGGTTCTGCAGAGATATGCTCTTTTCAAAGCGACTCGTCATTTCACTGATAAAGCGACCGTCGATCAGTTCCTTTTTTTCTTTTATACTGAAGTCCTCAAGATCTGTCAGTCCCTCGACTCCGGGGTAAAGGAGAAAAGCCAGGGAAAGAATGGCAAGCAGTGCAACTGCTGTTTTTTTCAATCGAATCATAGCCTTTCCTCCTAAAACCTGAAGTAGAGAAAGGGAGAGTAGCTGTCCGAAAGAATCTTCAGAACTGACAGACCCAGTAAGGCTGTATAAATAACGGCGTGGGACATTCCCTTCTCCCTGATAGTATTGAGCGCTTTATCATCGTGATACTTTTCTTCGAAAACAATAAGAAGAACAGCCACAGCTCCGGTAAAAAGGGAGAATCGGCTCAGCTGCCAGCTGACCGATGCGCTTATGGCCAGTCCGTTTAGGCCGAACATTCCGCTCAGCATGGACGTTATGCCATTGAAATCTCCCGCCCGGAAGAAAACCCAGCTGATACCGACTAATATAAGAGTCCTGACATGATGGAGGGTCTTTTTCGCTGTCGATTCCTGATGAAGGTGAAGACCGCTTTTTCTTTCGATCATAAGCCACAGGCCGTGCCATATTCCCCATAGGGCAAAATTCCAGGCTGCACCGTGCCAGAGCCCGCCGAGAAACATGACGAGAAAGAGATTCAAATAGGTTCTCCGGCTCCCTTTCCGGTTTCCCCCAAGGGGGATGTAGAGATAATCGCGGAGCCAGCGGGACAGGCTGATGTGCCAGCGCTGCCAGAACTCCGTTATGCTTGCCGACTTATAGGGCGCATCGAAATTCTTTTTAAAATGGAAGCCCATCATCTGCCCCAGACCCAGGGCCATATCGGAATAACCGGAGAAATCAAAGTAGATCTGAATGGCATAGGCCGCTGTGCCCAGCCACGATTCAATAAATGTTGGAGCGCTCTGTGCGAAAATTACGTCGGCCAGCGGCGCTACCGTATCGGCTATGAGAACTTTTTTACAGACTCCGATAGCAAAGAGAACAAAACCCTGACCGAAAAGATGAAGGTTGTGTTCCCTTTGTTTCAGCTGGTCTATTATGTCTTTGTATCGAAGAATGGGACCGGCAATGAGCTGGGGAAAAAGAGTGACATAGGTCGCCAATTCAAAAAAGCTGTCAGCCGGGGGCGCATCGTTCCGATAGACATCGATGACATAACTCATGGACTGAAAAATATAAAAAGAAATGCCGATGGGAAGAATGACCTGCTGATAGGCGAGGGGTTGTAACCCCGCCAGTTCCAGCAGAGCGTTTAAGGAATCCGCTCCGAAATTGAAGTATTTGAAGTAAGCCAGAATCGAGAGATTGGAGGCGACAGCAGTTGCGAGGAGGAGGCGCGCTTTCTTATTCTGTTCTCTGTTCCTGTACAGGGAGCGGCCAAAAAGATAGTTTCCAAGGGAGACTCCGATAAGCAGCAGGAGAAAATCCACCCGCCAGAAGGCGTAAAACAACCAGCTCCCCAGAAGTATGACAGATGTTCTCATTTTCTCCGGTACGAGGTAGTACAGGAGAAAAAAAAGAGGCATGAATAAAAAAAGGAAAGCCGGAGTGGTAAAGACCATGTTCCGTCAGGGCTCCTTTATGCCGGCAGTGATGACCATAGACCGGGGAGAGGCGTTATTGCCGTAAACAATTACAGAGGTTGATCCTCCCCGTGTCATGGGAAGCGGGCCCAGTTCAAGAATCTTTCCGCTACCGGATTTTAAAGCAAAATCAATTTCAAGCGGATTGACGGCCCGCTGAACCGATTGTCCGGGATTTATGTCTGAGAACAGATCGTCTCCTGTTTCGCTCACATAAAGAGACGCTGTCTCTTCAAGGCAATTGTAGAAATAAATCTGGTTTTTAGCCGGAGCCTCATGTTCGATATCTTCAAAAGCGAAACTACCTGCCGCAGTAAAAATGAGAGTGTAGTATTTGCCGCTCATGGGAATGATTTCCAGAAAATCATCGCCTGCCTCGATAAAATACATCCCCGGGCCGATCTGATGGTATAGGGCGCTTTCTCTGCTTTCCGCCGTGGAAAATGTTTCCGACCCGATATGAATTTCCATATTTGTCCGGGGCTCCGCAAAAATGACCCTTACGAGAGCGCTCTCCGGAGAAATTCCCGAACCGTAGAGAGACTGGGCCGCCAGGGAGATCGATACAATCCATGATAAGAGGAGCATCAGACTTACTTTTTTCATCATACTTTATTCTCCGAAGGATCTCATCCACTCTATCGAGTCGGCGAATCCGGCCATTCTGGTGTATTTGTGGGGAATTCCGGGGTAGACTTCATACTTCACTTCGCTGCCCAGCTCTCTGAGCCCGTCGACGAAAATGTCGGCGCTGGCCGTTGTAATGATAAAGTCCGTTCCTCCCTGAACAACAAATGAAGGAATACCGTGTCCCGAAAGACCGGTGTTGTTCATCGCCATATATTTGTGCATGACCGGGTAATCCTCCGCGAGATTGTCGGTATAGAGTGACCGGTAAAAATCTTCATTGAAGAGTTTCTTTGAATCATAGCCGAAGTAGTATTGGAAGACATCGACGCACATGGTAGAGGCATCTTCCTCGAAGGTTTCGAGAAAGCGTTCCTGCAGGTAATCGGCGGGATCGATTTTATCTTCGCCGTACATTTTCATATAGGTGTAAATGATTTCCGCACCATAGCAGACGCCTTCTCTGAAGAGAGCTGCGATATCATTGGTCGAGGCGTATCCTATCACTCCCGTCAGATCTATTTCGGGAGCGTATTCCGACAGCAGATCGGCGGCGGCGAATGCGGCGTGGCCTCCCTGGGAATAGCCGGCAGTAAAGGTCTGTCCGGAGAGGTTTGCCTTGAGAGATGAAAAGTCTTCGGTCTCGAAGAGGTTTTTAACGGCTCTGATGGAATCGAGCATTACGTGACCTTCGGCCAGCTTGGAAAAGTAGCGCTGCGGCCGGTCGGGATCATTGAAACCCAGATAATCGGGGAATACGGCGATAAACCCGCTGCCTCCGTAGGCCAGCATGTTCTGCTTGTACCATCCCCAGCGTCTTAATTCCGGAACTTCGAAAGAGGGCGCGCAGGCATCGGATATTCCCGTCGTGCCGGAACCGAATACGTAGAGGGGGAAATCCTCATCCACAGCCGTATCGGGTATGAACAGCTGGGCGTGTATTATGGCCTGAGAACCGTCGAAATCCGTGCTGACGAACCGGATGTGGTAGGTTCGGACACCATATTGCAGCGGCTCCATGGCATAATCTTCTATGAAGGGCTTGACCGCTTCAACCGTTTCATTCAGAGAGTAGACTTTCCTTTTCTCAACGAGGGTGATGTCTCCCGGAAGGGGGAGCTGCGGTTCTTCCGCGACTGGCTGCGGCTCAACCTGCACCTGGGTTTGGTTTTCAACCGTCTGTTCAATATCAGCGCTCTTGTTTCCGCTGCAGGAAAAAGAGAGAAGTATAAAGGGCAATATCAATAAAAAAAATAAATTACCTGTAATGGATTTCATGGTTTCCTCTTATTTCGTATGGTTTTCGATCCAGGTTCTGGATTTTTCAAAACTTATCTGTCTGGTATCGTGTCTGGCATCTTTGTAAAAGACATAATCCACCGGAACATTCATAGACCTCAGCTTTTCTACAAATTGTGTCTGTGTTTCCGGGAAAATGACGATATCGTTTCCACCCTGATAGATGGCTACGGGAATCCTCTGTCCGGCAAGTCCCGTGCTATTCATTTCCACATAATGGAAAAGGTCGGGATAATCCCTTTCAAGGGTTTCTTCTGTAAGCGATGCGATAAACTCATCCCTGAAAAGCCCCTGCGGCACATGAGGGTAATAGGACTGCATGCCGCCCACACACATCCGAAGCAGATCTCTCTCAAGATTGTCGGCAAATTTTTCTATCAGGATTTGTGACGGGTCGACATTTTCAATTCCGTATAATTGGCTGTAAGTGTAGAGAACCATAGGTGCCACATCGGAATACTCCCGGAAAAGGGAAAAAATATCTGTTGTAGGACCGTAGCCGATAATGCCGCTCAGCGACACATCGGGAGCGTATGAAAGCCTGTAATCGGCGGCGGCGAAGGCGGCATGACCCCCCTGGGAAAAGCCGGCCACAAAGTGGCTCGTATAAGAAACGGTATCCAGTTTCAGTTCCTGAAGAAGGTTTTTAAGGGCTCTTATGGAATCGAGGAGAACTCTCGCTTCACATTCGGCGACCATATAATACTGCAATCTGTCAGGATCTCCGAATCCCATATAATCGGAAAAAATCCCGATTGATCCCTGTCCGGCATGGGCCAGAACATGAGAGCGGTATAAGCCCCATCTGATTCCCAGGATGTGCTCTCTGGAAGGGCGGCAGCTGTCCCTCAGGCCCGTGGAGCCTGCGCCGAATACATAGACGGAACGGCTGTCCCTGTCTTCATAGCGGGGGATAAAAATCTGTGTCGTTATCGGAGCATCTGTGCCGTCAGGGTAAAGGCTGTTGAACTTTACCCAGTAAATATCGACAGAGTATTTCGCTTCCGGTACAACATATCCTTCAAATAGCTCCTGATTGAAGTCCTCTATCTCCCGGGGACTTAAGGTGCCTTCCAGTTCGTATGAAATGATTTCACCGGGAGCTCTGGATGATAGGGGTGAAAGAATCAGCAGTAAAAACAGAACCGGAAGGCTTTTTCTCACTGGCTGCTCTCTTCAGACGCAGCGGGAGAAGTCTCTACCATCTCTCCGTTGGTTGCCGGAGTCGTCTCCAGGTCGGGATTGTAATAGAGAATACTGAGTCTCTCATTATCCACCCTGTGCTTGAGTTTCACATAGAGCGTTTCCGTTGCCTTGTCGTACACCCAGCCATCGGAATAACGCTGAAAATTGGGGTCGCTGTTCCACTTCATGCCGTGCATATAGATCCGCACGAAAGGCTTTACCCCTTTTATGGCAAAGTGATGTATCGAACCTTTGGGAAAATTGATCGTCACTATTGTTTCCCTTGTGCTTTTCTGGATTGTCTGAGAGGAGGCTGATGTGAGAATCCAGGATCCGGCCCCGAGGATCTCATCGAGTGGTTCCTGTCTCACATAATAGGGATTTTCCGTCAGATCATAATAAAAATCTTCCGGAAGTATTGTCCCGGATTCAGAGGAGATCCTGTTGTCTTCTGTAATTAAGAAAGCCGGAATAAATGCCGACTCTCCCGCACGGCTCAGGATGGAAATAATCATTTTCATCCCGACAGTCCTGTAGAAGTCGTTATCCAGAAGATTTCCCGATCTAAGAAGCTCCCTTCCCGCACGGAATGAGCTTTCTACATTGACCTGTCCCTCTTCATCGAGAAACAGACCTTCGTCGAGCCAGTTCACCGACGGGAGAATATGCTGTTCGACAGTATCGATGATAAAAGCGTCGTAATCCCTGTCGGGATAATCATTATAGACACTGTTTATAATCTGAAGTTTCGTAATTGTCCGCCCGAGGCTGTCGCTGTCCAGAATTGACGAGGACATGGTCAGAACTTTATCTATCTGGTTTTCCAGACGATTGCTTCTCATAAAATCAAGCAGGTTTTCCCGGGACAGGATGGCCTGATTCTCGGCATCGAGCTGAGCTATAATCTCCCGGCGTTCCAGATTCTGATCACTTATCAAATCGCGTGTTTCGACGACGATATTCCCGATATAGGGAGCTGACCAGGCCGTGAGTTCGTTCTCCAGGGCGACGGAAGCGGTGCGGATGAGGCTGGCAGAGGTTCTGTAGGATCCCCTTGTCAGACTCTCAGAAAGGTAGGAACGGGCCGTCGTTTCATTAAACTGCTGCTCCCCTTCGGCATCGGTCCACATTCCCGTTTTACTGTTGAATCGGGAATTCCATCCGAAAAAGGCATTGTTGACGAAAGTGGAAACGGCTTCGCTGTATTCGGAAGAAAGATCTTCGCTGTTCTGCTCGTACCATTTTTCAGCTGTCCGCCCTTTGCTGACCAGCGTTTCCTGGATGACAAGCGTAACGGGGTTGTTGTCCGGGACAGCAATCTTTATAAAATCATTCTGGCTGTCCACGACATACTCATTGGTCATGGCCAGAAAAAAATTGGTTTCTCCGTTGCTGATAACCGGCGTATTGTCCTCTTCCGTATAACCGAGTGCGAAGCCTCTGTCCTCCTTGAACGGGAGGGACAGGCTGGTAATGGGAGGAACGGTTTCTGGCAGGTCCGCGCGGACGGAAATTTTGTTGTCGGCGAAATCTGTGCTGAATTCCAGTCTGATCTCGTTGTCAAAAAAAAGGGTGAAGCTGTTTTCCCCCTCTTCGTAATTTGTCAAAATCGATTTATGTGTGATGCCGTCGGCTGTTTCAATTGTCAGCACTTTGCGGGAGTTGAAGAGAAAACTCATACCATTGACGAACATGTTCAGTTTTTTTATTTCCGATGGTCTGACGGGAGTGCCCTTTGTAGCCTTGCCTGTCAGTTCTATATTCCCGATGGCTCTGCTGAAGCTCAGCTGCTGCGTATAGTGCATAAAAAAGAAAAACCCGGTCATCAGGATGTACAGCGCCGGAATTATGTAGAAGCGGCGTCTAATTTTTTTTTCCATAGGGAAAAATAGTATCAGCAGAAATCCAAAAATGCAACCTTGTCCAGAACGCCCAGTCACTATATATTTAAGGCCTATAGGAGATATAAGCCAATGTCACAACGGGTAAAGGGTTTGCTCATCAGCCCTTTTATTCTTTTTATAATCACATCCTGTGTCAGCTCGCCGGAAAATCCGGAAAAACCCTATACCGGCGACAAGGAGTCTTCCGCCGTTGCAGAACGGCCCGGGGAAGATCCCATAGCTTTTTATCGCGGACCGGAAGACGCTGCCGAAGCGATCCGGGTAATGGAAGAAATGGAAGATGAAAAAATGGACCGCGATTCCCGCTTCATCTACTACTCACTGCTTATTTCCAACAATGATTTGGATAAAGCGGCGGAACAGCTCGATATCCTGCTTAGTGAGAATCCCGACGACAAAGAGGTTCTGGCCGCTTATATTACCCTGGCTGACTACAGAGGAGAGAAAGACAGGAGAGATACAGCTCTCGATAATCTGATTTCTCTTGATCCCGACAGCAGTTTTGTTATTAACATGAAAGGGTCTTTCGCCCTGAGGGATGAAAAATACGGGGAAGCGGAAAAGCTCTTCCTGAACAGCCTCTCTCTGGACAGGGAAAACTCCGAGACTTATATCGGACTGGCCAACGCTTTAATGCACATAAAGGACAGGGAAGAGGAGAGCCTCCGTTTTTTTAACATGGCGGAACAGATCGATCCTGATAATCCCTACATTTACAGCGATCGATCGAGGGTCTACCGTTTTCTCAAAGATTATGGGAAGGCGGAAGATGACATTTCCAGAGCTATCGAACTCTATCCTTCTGAGTGGAATTATCTGGACAGAGCCAGAATACGGATAGGAGACCTCAATGAAAAGGATGATGCGAAAGAGGATCTTCTCAAGGTTCTCGCTCTCAATCCGGAGAATTTCTTCGCCAATGTGTATCTGGCCGGTATTTATGATGAACAGGGTGAGTATGATCTATCCCTGACTCATTACGAGAAGGTTCTTGATCTCGCTTCCGATTACAATTTCGCTTATCCGGCAATGGGAAAACTGTATTTTATTAAAGAGCGCTGGGCCGAATCCGCGGAAATGTACCGAAAGGCTGTTGAAAGCGGTCTCAATGAAATGACATATCCCCTTATGGGCTGGCTGGCTTTTTATAAAGACGGCAAAGAAAAGGAAGGACAGCGGCTGCTCAATGCCTATATCGGGAAGCTGGACAGAAGCAGTTCCCTATACGAGATGTACCGTTATTATCTCTCTCCCTCATCGCCTTATTTTGTTCAGATGGCCATTGATAAGGAGAAAGATCAGATGATGCAGGACCGTATGAAGTTCTATATGGGCATGATTGATTATCTTAAAGGTAGAAAAGACACGGCGCGGGCCATTCTTGGAGAGGTCGCTGCCAGAAAAGGGGCTCCGGAATTTGAACTGGCTAACCTCTATATGGAGAAAGAATGAAAATAGATAATATCAGTGATACGATAAACAGAATTGTGTTCGATGACAGGGAGATCCTGCTGATCGGCACGGCTCACGTATCACATGAAAGCGTTGATGAAGTAAAACAGGCTATTGAGAGTGAAGAGCCCGGAAGGGTGTGTATTGAAATTGACGAAGGTCGATATCAGTCGATAATTGATGAGGAAAGTTGGAAAAAGCTCGATATCCATCAGGCTATCAGACAGAAAAAAGGCTTTCTCATGATTGCCAGCCTTATCCTCGGTTCCTTTCAGAAGAAGATAGGGGCCGATATGGGAATCCGCCCCGGAGAAGAAATGAAAATAGCCGCGGAAGCCGCTACAGAAAAAGGCATTCCCTTTTCTTTCAGCGACAGGCCGATTCAGATAACGCTCCAGAGGGCCTGGAGAAAAAGCAACCTCTGGAACAAAATGAAGCTTCTCTCCTCTTTGATTGCTTCGGCCTTTACTACGGAGAAGGTAGAGAAAAGCGATATAGAAGAACTGAAAAACTCCAATGCCCTCCAGGGAATGATGGAAGAGCTGGCCGGTTATCTCCCTTCGGTAAAAGAAGTTCTCATCGATGAAAGAGACCGCTATCTGGCTACGAACATCTTCAACACGACTGAAAAAAAGGTCGTCGCCGTCGTGGGAGCCGGTCATGGACCGGGAATCCTGAAATGGTTCGAAAGGCTTGATAAAAAAGAAGTAGAGGCGGATATTTCCGATATTTCCGTAGTCCCGCCCAAAAGGCTATACGAAAAGGCCATTCCCTGGATTATTCCTTTTGTTATTGTGGGAATTATCACCGCGGGATTTTTCACCTCCGGTGTAAACGCCGGTTTCAATATGATACTTGTCTGGATTCTGGCCAACGGGATACCTGCCGCTTTGGGGGCTATTATCGCCGCGGCGCATCCCCTTACCATCATTATCAGTTTCGCCGCGGCACCCATAACGTCGATGAATCCGACTATCGGAGTGGGATTTGTTTCGGGGCTTCTTGAATCATCTTTCCGCAAACCGCGAATCAGGGATCTGGAAAACCTTCAGGATGATGCCGGTTCTCTGAAAGGGTGGTATGGAAACCGTGTCCTTAGAATCCTTCTGGTATTTCTCCTCTCCTCTCTCGGCAGCGCCATAGGGACCTGGTGGGCCATACCTCATCTGTCCATCCTCCTCGGATCCTGATGGAAAAGATCCTGGATCCCCAATGGAGGCTCCCCGTTAAATCGTGGTGCTCCTCCATTGAAGATTCCGCCATGAGCCAGATCGCCAATCTGGCCGGGCATCCCGCCCTTTTCAAACATATCGCTATTATGCCCGACTGCCATAGCGGTTACGGCATGCCCATCGGCGGTGTCATCGCCAGTGAAAGTTATGTGGTTCCCAATGCCGTCGGTGTCGATATCGGCTGCGGCATGGGGGCTGTCGAAACGGATCTGAACCTATCTGATATTCAGGATAACAGGACTATCCGGTCTCTGCTCGATGCGGTTAAGGCTTCTGTTCCGGTCGGTGAAGGTCATGCTCATAGAGAAGAAAAGGGCTGGGAGGGTTTCGAGGCCTTTCTCGAGTCCATACCGGACTCTCCCGGATGGTTCAGTCCCGCAGTCTGGAGCCTGGCGAAGAGGAATCTCGGAACGCTCGGCGGCGGAAATCATTTCATTGAACTTCAGCATGATGAAAACAATCGCATCTGGCTGATGCTCCACTCGGGATCGAGAAATCTCGGATACAAAATCGCCGAATTCTACAACAATCTCGCCAGGGAAAAAGAGACCCGTCCCGATGATCTGGCCTATCTCAGCGCAGACAGTCCCGGTGGAAAAGCATATATCCGCGATATGGTTTTCGCCATGGCTTATGCTGCAGAGAACAGGAGCCGGATGATGACGGCATTCAAGGAATCCCTCCTGGACCTGTTTCCCGGCGCTGCTTTTATCAGAGAGATTAATATTCATCACAATTTTGCCGCCAGAGAAAAACATTTCGGGAAGGATGTGTGGATTCATCGCAAAGGGGCCACCTCCGCCGCCGGGGGAGAGATGGGAATAATACCGGGAAGTATGGGGACGGCTTCCTACATTGTCAGAGGTCTCGGAAACCCGGAATCCTTTATGTCCTGTTCACATGGCGCGGGAAGGATTATGAGCCGAACGAAAGCCTGCCGCGAATTGTCGGTGGATGAATGTAATGCCGCTATGGGAGATATCGTCTTTGACCGGTGGCGCATGGTCGGGAAAGGAAACAGGAAAAACCGCCATATGCTTGATCTCGGAGAGAGCCCTCTGGCTTACAAGAACATTGATGATGTCATCGATGCCCAAAGGGATCTTGTCGAACCGGTTGTAAAATTGAAGCCTCTCGGAGTGATCAAAGGCTAGCCGCCATTTTACTTATGAAAGATATTGTTCAAAACGGCTTTGATTTTTTCCGGTTCTTTTCCCGGGGCGGGAGCGTAAAACTTGTTATATCCCATCTCTTTGGCGGTCTTCTCCCGCCGTTTTAAATGGGAGACTTTTCTGATTTCTCCTGCCAGGCTCAGCTCTCCCGCCGAAGCGAGTTCCGCCGGAAGGGACAATCCCGTTCTGGCGGAATAAATAGCCAGAGCCAGGGGCAGCTCAATACCCACTTCACTGATTTTTAAACCGCCGGCAATATTGATGTAGATATCCTGATCGGAAAAACGGATTCCCCCGTGCTTTTCCAGAACAGCGGCGACTCGTGAAACTCTCTGCGAGTCTATCCGGTCAGAGTAAACCCGGGAGGATCCTCCTTTGGCCGGAACAGTGAGAGCCTGTATTTCCACCATGAGAATTCGGGAGCCTTCGTATACCGATGCTATGGCTATTCCCGCGGGTATGTCTCCTTGTCTTTTTTCCAGAAAAATCCCCGAAGGATTTGTCACTTCATTCAGTCCCTTGCCGTCCATTAGAAAAAGACCGATTTCATCGATACTGCCGAAACGGTTTTTCGTGGAGCGGAGGATCCGCAGATCAGAGTCGGACTGATCAAAGTAGAGAACCGTATCAACCATGTGCTCAATGACTTTAGGTCCGGCAATGGTTCCTTCCTTCGTGACATGGGCAATGAGAAAAATGGAACTGCTGTGTTCTTTGGCCCAGCTTATCAGCTCGTGACAGCAGAATTTCAGTTGACCGACTGTGCCGGGAACAGATCCGGCTTCCGATGCGAACAGAGTCTGGATGGAATCGATAATAACCAGTTTCGGTCTGCCTTTTTCCAACTCTGTTAAAATTCGGGCGAGATCGAAATCCGTCAGAATTTTCAAATCCGAACCGGTGACACCGAGCCTGTGTGCTCTCATTTTTATCTGTCCGGGAGATTCCTCCCCCGAAACGTAAAGAACCGATTCTTTTTTCGCGGCAGTGCCGGAAAGCTGGAGCATGAGAGTCGATTTCCCGATCCCCGGTTCTCCCCCGATAAGAATGGCAGAGCCCTTCATGATTCCGCCGCCCAGTACCCGGTCGACTTCCCCTATCCCCGATCCGGTTCTTATATCCGGAGTCGTTTCAATTTTATCGATGGACTGCACGGGGGAAAGCGCGATATCCCTGCCCGCAGGAGTGGATCGGTTCTCCTCAGCCGAAACTTCGGTAAAACTGTTCCACTCGCCGCATTCGGGACAGCGTCCGAGCCATTTGGGTTCGCGATGATCACATATGCTGCAAAGAAAGACTGTCTTTTTTTTTGCCAAATCTATGCCGTTCTATTTTATATCCAGAAGTTCAACCTGAAACAGAAGCCAGGAATTGGGAGCAATCGGTCCGGCCTGAACATCACCGTAAGCCAGATTGGGCGGTATGATTACCGACCTCTGTTCACCGATAGACATGGAAAGAAGAGTTTCATCCCATCCGGCGATAACGGACTGGGTTCCGACTGTGAATTCAAAGGGCTGACCTCTTGATATGGAGCTGTCAAAAACAGTGCCATCGATGAGCATAGCTGTATAATGAACGCTCACGGTGTCTCCGTTCTGCGCTTTAATGCCATTACCTTCTCTGGATATATTGTAATAAATACCGGTCAGAGTTTTCTGAACACCCTCTCCCAAAGCGTCAATGGCCGCAAAGACATCGGGATTTTCAGTTTTAAAAGTTTCCAGCTGCCGGTCAAGAGCCACTTTGCTCAGACGATTGAAGGTGTCTTGATCCGTTTGGAAAGAGAGAGCATCAGAATCGGTTCTGACAATCTCGACAGATAAAATTTCCTGTCCTCTTTTCAATTTGGCCAGAACCGCATTTCCCTCAACCAGGCGTCCGAAAGCAGTATATTTCCCATTCAGAACGGAGTCAGTTGTTTTTGAAATAAAGAAACGGCTTCCGCTGGACATGCCGGAAACGGCATCCATTGAGATAAGGCCCGGTTGATCGTATGTAAGAGAACTGTCCATTTCCACAGGAAAGTTGTATCCGATATCGGAACTTCCGTTATTAGCCGGATCCCCTGCGAACAAAGCGTAATTTTCTATTTCGCGATAAAATTCCATACCATCGTAGAAACCCTCTTCCGCAACATTTATAAAATTCAGTACTGTCAGCGGCGCTGTTTCATAATCGAGATCGAAAATCATCGTACCTTTGTCTGTTGCTATTTTTGCGTATATTCCGGGATTTAAGAGAGATTCGCCGTCTTTATACAGGTCTTCCGTGGTCTGTCCTTTAGCGGAAAGAAGCACTGTGGAGATTAAAAGCAGCGTAATGACTGCCCATATTCGTTTTATCATAATCATGTTCCTGTGGTCGTGGTCTTAAAGGCTGCATAAGCCTCTATAAAGTTAACATATAATAAATGAAATTGCGATGTTTCCGTTACAAAGAAAAAAAGCCGTTTTATTAAAACGGCTTTTAAGTACAAGGAACAATCAGTAACTGATCAGTTCAACCTCAAAAACGAGCCATGTGTCGGGAGGAATAATTCCGCCGGCACCACGACTGCCGTAGGCCATTTCGGGGGGCAGAACGATTGTTCTCTTCTCTCCGACTTTCATGGAAAGAACAGTTTCGTCCCAACCGGGGATAACCTGGCGGGCGCCGACGACAAACTCGAAGGGCTGGTTTCTATCGACGGAAGAATCGAATTTTCTGCCGTCCATGAAAGTTCCCGTATAGTGAACTGTTACTTTTGTTCCGGCGGGGGGAGTTTTTCCCGTACCTTCTTTTTTGATAACATAGCGTATTCCCGAGTCTGTTACCTGGGCATCGGGCCATCTGCTGTTGATTTCATCGATGATGGCTTTACTGGCTTCTTCAGCTTTTTTTCTGGCATCGGCCACAAGCTTTTCATTGATGGCATCGAATGCCGCCTGGTCAGCCTGGAATGCCTCGGCTTCGGCGCCGTTGCGGATAATGGTCACTTTTTTGATTTCATCGCCCTGCTTGATGGCGTTGACAACATCCTGACCTTCCACGACATGGCCGAAAATGGTGTGTTTGCCCTGGAGCCAGTCAGTGGCCACATGAGTTATGAAAAACTGACTTCCGTTTGTGCCGGGACCGGCATTGGCCATAGCCAGAACACCCGGTCCGTCGAAGACAAGGCTGTCATCGATTTCATCGGCGAAATTGTACCCGGGGCCGCCGGCTCCCGTACCCATGGGATCTCCTCCCTGTATCATGAAATCGGCGATGACCCTGTGGAATTTCAATCCGTCGTAGTAAGGTCCGCTTTTCACGGAAGTATTCATCTTGCCTTCCGCAAGGGCGACAAAGTTAATAACTGTAAGGGGTGTTTTTTCGTATTCCAGGGATAGGATGATATCTCCCCTGGTGGTTTCCATAACGGCGTAGAGGCCGTCAGGCAGGTTTTTTGCTTCTTCACATGCAGACATAGTTACGGTGACGAGCAATAAAGTAAGTGTAGACAATAGTCTGGAGAACCTGAAATTGCTCATATCTCCTCCTGTAAGAAATTTTCCATACGATAACACAATTGGATTATTAAAAAAAGAGTGCACCATATACGGTTAGAGGAAGTTCCAGCGATTCTCCCCGGTCAAATTGACCAGGCCGGATTCCTCCAGGTGCCCGGCGATGACATCGCCAAGAAAAATTTCTCTGTCGATAGCTTCAAGGCTATGTCCTGTATCCGGGAAGAAGCCCAGCCTCTTATTGCTTTCCAGATCGGTATGAGCGATTCTGTATGTCTTGTTTTCATCCAGAGGAACTCCCCGGATTTCGACGCTTTTGATTCTGTTGCCTTTTTTTAACGACAAATCGGCTTCAACTCTCATTCCGCTTATCTGTGGAATGCCGATGGGTGCCCCTCTCAGGCCGTGGTGATAGAAACGGTTCAGATTTTCATCCAGACCTTTTTCAAGGCTTTCCAGAATGGCCGATCCTGTCATTGTGGACACACAGGGATTCGCTGTTGAAAAACAGGCTCTGTTCAAGTCGGCACGGGTTATTTCTCCTTTCGAAATGGGCTTTTGAAGATTGCCCGCGGCGACAAGAGCCAGTTCCGTATTACCGTAGCGGCACAGCGCGTCTGCTGTCAGGTTGCCCAGGGCACACTCATTCCAGTAATCCAGGTCCAGATCCCTTTGGGCGGCTGCCACAAACTGCCGACCTATGACCGCAGCTTCCTCTCTGGCCTTTTCTATGGCTGATATAATCTCGGGAGCCTCTTCTACATGATCATTGACAGGGTATAGAAATGCTTTTTTAGATATGATCTTTCCGGTCTCTGAGTCGACGGTAATATCGACCCGCCCCAGGTATTCTCCATACTGACCGCAATGGTGGATTAGGTTTTCGCTGTTGTTTATAACGCCGCCCGGTGTCCGCGTGTGACTGTGCCCGCCGATAACCAGATCTATATCATCGTTATTGAAAAGAATTTCGATGTCCTCCTGAATGCCCATGTGGGATAGGAATATAATCACCTGAGCACCTTTTTCTTTCAGCTTTTCTGTCTGTTCCTGCGCACAGGATACATTGTCGGGAAAATGGAGCCCCAGGGGTTCATAAGCTCTGCCCCAGGGGTTGGACATGCCGAAAACACCGATTTTTATCGGACCGAAATAAAAAATCATGTTTTCCTTCAGCCCTTCGAGAGGCGGATTTTCTCCGTTTCGGAAGTTAGCCCCCAGAACAGGAAAGTTCAAGCGTTTAAGGGACTCTTTCAGGGAATCCAGACCGTAGACCAGTCCAATGTCATTCCCGACAGTCTGGGCATCGTATCCCATGGCATTGAGGATGTGTGTGTAGGCTCGGCATTTTGTCAGCCCGCAGTAATCGAGGCTGCGGTCCGAGCTGTCTCCCGCGTCAAAAAAAAGGCAGGTTTTCCCTTCTGCTTCCGCAATGGCCCGCTCTCTTTTGTATATGGTGAAAATCCTGGCGCTGTTTCTGTCTCTTCCATGAATGTCTGAAGTAAAGAAAATAGTAAAATCGCGATTCATGTATAATGACCTCTTTCTGTTCAGTCTTAATCTACAGATATACTATTCCGGAATTAACGAAAAAAAAAGGAGTCCTCTTCAGAACTCCCTTTGCTTATGAAAATTGTTATCTCAATTTATCTGGCCTCAGTCGATAACTCTGGCTATAAGAACACAATCGGAGGATTTTATTCCCTCTACCAGCTCTGCGACATCAGAACCTTTTGCCACTTCAATGATGTTATAGTAGATTTCCCCTCTGTGCTGGGATGCCATTCCTTCTGTCGAGATACCTTTAGCGGAAAGACCTTTCAGCAGGTCGTTCATCTGATCATTGCACTCTTTTGTCGCCAGTATGATTCTGGTTCCGCCATTGTAATCGAGCGTACAGGAGGGGAAGTTGACAGAGTTGACGATATTTCCCGTTTCCAGGAAATCCTTCAGCTGCTGGGATACCATTTCCGCACAGTTTTCTTCCGCTTCATCAGTCGATGCCCCCAGGTGGGGAACGCAGATGACATTGTCCTTTCCGATAACCGTATTGTTGGGGAAGTCGGTAACGTATTTGGCTATCTGTCCTGCCGCAACGGCATCTACAGCAGCCTGGTCATCGATGATGCCCCCTCTGGCGAAGTTGAGAATAACGGCGTTTTTCTTCATCAGCTTCATGTTTTCTGCGTTGATAATGCCTTTAGTTCCGTCATTGAGGGGAACATGAACTGTCACATAGTCACAGACTTTCAGCATCTTATCGAGGTTATCCGCCTGATGGATGCTGCTGGAAATATTCCAGGCGGCTTTCAGGGTCAGATAGGGGTCGTATCCGTAAACTTCCATTCCAAGAGCGGAGCAGGCGTTGGCGACCTGAACACCGATGGCTCCCAGTCCGATTACGCCCAGTTTCTTGCCTTTGATTTCTCCACCGGCAAAGTTGGATTTGTTTTTTTCCACGACTTTAGCGACATCTTCTTCCCCGGCAATAGTCTTTGTCCAGGCAACACCGCCGGCAAAGTCTCTGGCAGTCGTCAGCATGGCGCCGATAACGAGCTCTTTAACCGAGTTGGCATTTGCCCCCGGTGCGTTGAACACAACGATTCCCTGTTCCGTACATCTGTCCAGGGGGATATTGTTTACCCCGGCTCCTGCTCTGGCGACAACTTTGACTGATGCAGGAATTTCCATATCATGCATTTTGTAGCTTCTCAAGATGATCCCGTCGGGATTTGTCCCGTCTTCCGATATGCTATAGCTCTCGCCGGGGAGCAACCCCAATCCCTTTTCTGAAATCTTGTTTAAAGTCTGTATTTTAAACACTCTCAACCTCCGGTATTTTTTTGACTATATCATTCTGCCGCCTGGGTATCAGGAGACTCTTTGTATACGATCTGAAGATGAAGGTCGCTGACCTGCTCTTCATCGACATGGGCGGGACAATCGTCCATAGGAGAAATGCCCATATTGTTTTTCGGGAAGGGGATGACATCGCGAATTGTTTCTCTTCCCGCCATGATCATGACCAACCGGTCCAGTCCCGAAGCGATTCCTCCATGGGGGGGGGCTCCGTAGCGGAAAGATTCAAGCAGAAATCCAAAGCGCTCTTCCGCCAGCTCCTTCGGAAATCCGACGATATTGAAAATTCTCTGCTGCAGCACCGGATCATGGACCCTGATAGACCCCGAAGCCAGTTCGTAGCCGTTGAGGACCAGGTCGTAGAGATCTCCGAGGACATCCCCGGGATTCTCTTCCATGGTATCGATAAAGCGGTCCTGAGGCATGGAGAACATATGGTGAGCCGGTTCCCAGCACTCTTCTTCCTCGTTGTAATCGAAGAGGGGGAAGTCGACTATCCAGCAGAAACGGTACTGGCTTTCGTCTATAAGGTTCAGATCCTTACCGAGACGGCTTCTCACAGCGCCGAGAGAGGTACAGGCTGTTTTCCAGGGCGCACCCATCAGGAGAATCAGGTCCCCTTCTTTTGCGCCGAGTCCTTCTTTGATCCGGTCCGCCGTGTTCTGGTAGAACTTGGAAATTCCGCCGTCGAGGCCCTCAGCTGTGACTTTCATCCAGGCCAGGCCTTTGGCGCCGTATTTCTTCGCTGTATCCTCCAGCTCGGTAATTTTCTTTCTCGAATAGGCTTCCGCTGCGCCGGGAACGACCAGCGCTTTGACAGCCCCTTTGCCGTCTTCCAGAACGGATTTGAATACGGAGAAATCCCCTCCGTCCACGTAGGGTGCGAAATCCCGGAATTTGAGATCGAATCTCAGGTCGGGCTTGTCGCTACCGTATGTATTCATGGCATCGTGATAGCTTATTCTCTCGAAAGTTGCGGGCAGTTCGATATTCATCAGTTTCCGGAAGATATGCTGATACATGGCTTCGGTCATTTCGAAAACATCGTCCGCCGAAACGAAGCTCATTTCCACGTCGATCTGGGTGAACTCGAGCTGTCTGTCTCCTCTGGCGTCCTCATCGCGGTAACACCGGGCGATCTGGAAATAGCGGTCAAAACCGGAGACCATGAGGATCTGCTTGTAGAGCTGGGGCGACTGGGGAAGGGCGAAAAATTTCCCTTCGTGGAGCCGAGAGGGAACGAGAAAGTCCCTGGCTCCTTCGGGCGTGGATTTTATCAGGGTCGGAGTTTCGATCTCCATAAAATCGCGGCTGTCGAAAAACTCTCTGACAGCGAAAGCCAGATCGGTCCTGAGTTTGATTCTCTTCTGCATTCCTGCGCTTCTCAGGTCGAGATAGCGGTAACGGAGCCGGAGGTTTTCATTGGCTTCGCTCTCTTCATCAATCATGAAGGGAAGTGTTTCGCAGCTGTTGAGAATGGTTATTTTCTCGGCTTTCACCTCGATTTCACCGGTACTCATATCTTTATTGACCATGGAGTCGGGGCGCTTGCGAACTTCACCCTCCACGGCGATTACATATTCTATTTTCAGGGATTCGGCATCGCTTTTCAGTTTTTCATCAGCATCTTCGTCAATGACGACCTGAGTCATGCCGTATCTGTCTCTGAGATTGAGGAAATGGATTCCCCCGTGGTCGCGGTTTCTGTGTACCCATCCGTTGAGTGTTACTTTTTTTCCGGCCCAGCTCGCGTCGAGCTGGCCGCATGTTGCCGTACGTCTGTTTTTTACCATGTAGCTAATGTATCATCACTGCGTACATGAATCAATTGCGAGTTCGGCAGTGATTGTCAGACTTTCGGGTAAATTCTGTACTTGTGGAGCATCCTGTCGGGCTGGTAGGACCTTTTTGTCTTTCTCAGGCCTTCCATTCCCATATCCTGTTCCAGATTGATGATCCGTGCCTCATCACAGAACTCGCGGACATAAGCCTGGAACATATACTGGTATATGCCTTTTTTTTCGATATTGCCTTTGGCGAAATGTATCACATAGGATGATTCTCCGGCATATTCTCCCATGACAAATCCCGAAGGCTCTCCATCAGCCAGGAACAGCGCGCCGGAAAGACCCAGTTCGTTGTAGAGCTTCAAGCCGTCGATACAGGCATTGTAATCGGAATCGCCCATCTCCTGGCCCGATCGGCATTGCCAGAGCTGGAGAAGCGAAAGAATATCCTTCATGGAATCTTTGTCGATTTTCCGGATCTCGGGATCGTGTTCCCTCAGAAACTGGCTGACCAGGTTCCGCTTTTTCGACAGCTTCCTTCCGGGGTAATCGGCGAGCTTTTCTTTTTGGTAGATGTATTCCGAATCGTCTTCTATGTACTCGATCCGGTAATCATTTTCCGGAAAAAAACGCAGCCACTTTTCCGGTATGGGAAAGATGCATTGATAGGATTCGCTTCTTACGAGGTTTTTCAGTGATTCGATATAGTTTTCGGAACATTTTTCGAGGTTTTCCAGGGGCATGATGTAATGCTCGCCATTGTAGCTCAGTCCCGACAGATAGGTATAACCGTCGCTATCGACTATTTGATAATCGTGTTTGTCTCTGAACAGATAGAGATTGGCAAAACAGTATTCAGACAGGGCCGTATCCGCATCTTTCAATTTGGAAATAAGCAGCTCCCGGTTATTGAGCCCCAGCGGGCTTGTATGCACATGCAATTTGGTCGCAGTCATTTTTTCTCCAGAATAACAGTGAAATCGTTTTGCAGATAATGTTCGATGATTTTTATGCTCTTTAACTTGTTATTATTAATATCTTCGATCATCTTAACGACTTCTTCAGGGTGAAAATAATAATAGGTTTCATCCCGGTCGGGCGAATTATGGTGTAGCAGGTTGAAAACAACATACTTTTCCGCCAGAGCGAGAAACAGCTTAATGGCATCTTTGAGGAAATCGTGATTGTTTCCCATATTGATATTAAAGATGCCTGATGAATAAATGGTATGAAAATCTCCTTCGGCAAAGGAGTTTTCCGCAAAGATATCCAGGTGGAGGAAATTGTACTCCGGGTATTTCGCCCGTGCCCTTTCCACCATATGTTCAAGAATATCCACACCCGTATAATCAGGAGTTTCGTGAATGGCCTTCAGATGTTCCAGGAGATTGCCCAGGCCGCAGCCGACATCGAGAATTCTGTGACCGTTGAGTTCAACATTCTCGGTTAAAATGCGGAAGCGGTCAAATTGGGCTTCTCGGCTTTCCCAGCCCAGAGTCCTGAAATCAGGCAGGTCTTCGCGGAGTTTCGGTTCATAGTAATTCCTGATTATATCAAGCTTTTTCATTTAGTTCCCTAATTTGGTGATAATTGAAAAATACAAAACATGGGAGAGAAAGTAAAATTTAATGTTCACTTTATATACTGTTTTTATTATATTGTTGTGGAAACAGGAGTGTTCATGAACAAAATTTATCTCGACAATAACGCCACAACGAAAGTCGATCCGCGCGTTATGGATAAAATGGCGCCTTTTTTTGTGGAGAAATACGGCAATCCCAATTCTCTCCACGGATTCGGAACGGAAACCCATCCCGCCATGGCCGAAGCTTTGAACAGTTTGTATGCCGGTATAAATGCATCTGACGATTCTGACATCCTCGTTACCAGCTGCGGCACGGAAAGCAATAACACGGTCCTTAAGGGCATATTCATAGATTACATTTTAAAAGGTGAGAAAAAGCACCTTATCACATCTCAGATTGAGCATCCCGCGATCAGAAACACCTGCGAATTCCTGGAATCGATAGGTGCTGAAGTGACGTATCTTCCGGTTAATGATGACGGCATCGTCACTCCGGAAATTCTGAAAAAGCATCTGAGGCGGGGCGAAACGGCTCTCGTTTCCATTATGTGGGCCAATAACGAAACCGGCCTTATCAATCCCGTCAAAGATCTGGCTTTGGCCGCTCATGAATACGGAGCGCTTTTCCATACCGATGCCGTACAGGCCCTGGGAAAGATCAAAGTCGATGTTCAGGATACGGATGTGGATTTTCTGACCTTCAGCGGACATAAATTTCACGGGCCCAAAGGGGTCGGCGGTCTCTATATCAAGGAAGGGCTGAAACTGACACCATTCTTCCACGGCGGCGAGCAGATGGGGAGGAAGAGAGCCGGAACGGTCAATGTTCCCCTTATGGTGGGAATGGGCTATGCCCTTGATCTGGCTGTAAAAGCCCTCGATTACGAGAATAAGGAAATCAGAAGGCTGAGAGACAAGCTGGAAGATGCCATAATGTCTATAAAAGATACTATCGTCATCGGTAAGAGAGAGCTCAGGACGCCAAACACAATTCTGGTCAGTTTCAAGGGGATCGAAGGAGAAGCTTTTCTCTGGGACCTCAACTGGAACGGTATCGCCGCTTCCACGGGAAGCGCCTGTTCCTCTGAAGATCTTGAGGCGGATGCCACATTCCAGGCCATGCATGTCGATGCGGACCTCTCCCATACGGGCGTCAGGTTCAGCCTCTCGCGCTTCACGACGGAAGAGGAAATTGACCGGGCCATTGAAGTGATTAAAAAAACAGTAGAAAGACTGCGCTCGATTTCGAGTACTTATAGATAGAAAGGAGATCATGAATGGGAAAAAATGATCTGATCGGCGGTTCCCTCTGGGACCATTATTCCAACAAGGTTGCCGATAGAATGAACAATCCAAGGAATCTTGGTGAAATATCAGAAGATGAAGCCAAAGCGATGGGAGCAAGGCTCATTGTCGCTGACTGGGGAGCCGAATCGTGCGGAGATGCGGTTAGACTCTACTGGGCTGTCGATGAGAAGACCGAAAAGATCGTCAAAGGCTCCTTTAAGAGTTTCGGCTGCGGTACGGCAATCGCTTCCAGCGATATGATGGTGGAACTCTGTCTGGGGAAAACCGTCGAGGAAGCCATGAAGATAACTAACCTCGATGTTGAAAAAGCTCTCAGAGACAATCCCGACGAGCCGGCTGTGCCTCCTCAGAAAATGCATTGTTCCGTTATGGCTTACGATGTCATCAAACAGGCTGTCGCTATATACAAAGGAACCGATAAGGAAGCGCTTGATGACCAGGAGATGGTCTGCGAGTGTGCCCAGGTTACCCTTTCCACGATAAAGGAAGTCATTCGAATCAATGACCTGAAAACGGTGGAGGCTATTACGGAATATACGAAAGCGGGAGCTTTCTGCAAATCCTGTATCAAACCGGGCGGCCATGAGGAAAAGAAATATTATCTTGTTGATATTCTGAAAGAAACCAGAGCCGAAATAGAGCTGGAAAGAGAGAAAGAAGAAGCTGAAAAGTTTGAAAACAAGAGCTTCTTCCAGAAGAGCAAGATGATTCAGGCATTCTTTGATGCGGAAATCCGGCCCATGCTTCAGTCCGATGGCGGAGATATTGATATCGTTGATATCATCGACAAAGGGGACGACCTCGAACTTCAGGTCCGTTACCAGGGAGCCTGTCACGGCTGCGCCAGCTCTACAGCCGGTACGCTTTATTTTATTGAAGGAAAAGTCCATGAATCTCTGAGCGATAAAATCGCCGTATCCATTGTGTGATCTAGCGTTTCAGATTTGAAAAAGGGATATCACCGTTTCCGGTTTGATATCCCTTTTTTTTATTCTTCGGGAATGATCCTGAAGCGGACAGACTGAATCCTGTTGTTCCTGACTTTCAGGATTTCGTAAGTCCCCTCTTCAAAATCGAGGACTTCTCCCTCTTCGGGAATATGGCCGATTTTCTCTATGATATATCCGCTTATCGTCAGTATCCTGCGGCTGTGTTCCAGTTCTATATCCAGCTTATCGTGAATTGTATAGAAGCTCGTGTCTCCGGCAATGATCCAGGAATTTTTCCCTTCGGATATAATCTTGTCTGTTTCCTTTATTTCGTTTTCGTCGTATAGCTCTCCGAAAATCTCTTCGATCACATCTTCTCTGGTGACGATTCCCGCCAGGCCGCCGTATTCGTCGAGTACTATGGCGATATTGATAGCCTTCTGTTTAAAGAGAGTGAAGACTTCATTCACTTTTTTGGAGTGGGGTATATACAGAGGTTCGAGCATCATATCGCGCAACCGGAGATCTTCCATCGTTTCCCGGTCTATTTTTATCAGTTCCTTGACAAGAACGATACCGACGATATTCTCGGGATTTTCTTTGAAAATGGGGATGCGGCTGAAACCGGATCGGAGCATATCATCTATTGCTTCCGAAAGAAACAGGTCACCGCTGAGGCTGTATACATCTTTTCTATGGGTTACGATCCCCTGGATCGGCGTGTCGTTGATGCGGAAGACGTTTTTCACCATCTGGTTCTCATAGGTTTCCACAATCCCCATATTCTCTCCCATGCTTACCATAAGGAGAAGGTTTTCCAGAGTGAGAGTCTTCTGGGTGCTGGAAACGAAAATCCTCGTAATGGTTGAACTTATGAGTGTTATGATCCATATAAAAGGACGGAATATCCAGGAGAGAAACCAGACCACAGGAGCCGTATGGAGACAGATCGACGTGTTTTTCGCCATGGCGATCTGCTTAGGCGTCACCTCTCCGAAAATAAGAATAAACAGAGTGAGCGCCCCGGTCATATAACCCAGGGCATGACTGCCGAACAAGTTAATGGTCAGCTTGGTCGCCAGTGTTGTCGCACCGATATTTACCAGGTTGTTACCTATGAGCAGCGTCGTCAGAAGAATGTCGGGGTTGTGGGAGAGCTTCTGAACCCGCTCTCCCTTTTTTCCATGCTCATCTACAAGCTTATGCGCCTGAATCAGCGAAAGAGAAGTGAATGCGGTTTCTGTAGATGAAAAAAAGCCGGATAACATCAGAAAAACAGTCAGGAGAACCAGATCAATAGTCATTGAAGTCTCCTGCAGGTCGGAAATTAGAGATTCTTAAAGTACATAAAAAAGGGTCGTCATCATCCATAAATGAAGTATTTAACGTCTTTTTGATTTTTTCAAGAATCATGAGGTCTAAAAAAGGGAATAAGAATTGCCGTTTTGCGAAAATATTGTTATTTTCTTCTTCGATAATCACAAGACATATATCTAACGTACAAGGAGCCTTAGACTAAAATGGGGAAAAAAAAGTTTAAGACGGAAGTGGATCAGCTGCTTCATCTGCTGATTCACTCACTTTACTCTCACAGCGAAATCTTCCTGAGAGAGCTTATTTCCAACTCATCAGACGCACTGGACAAGCTGAAATACCTGACAGTTGCCGATGAAAACTATAAAAACATTACTTTCGAACCCAGAATCGACATTAAAATCGATGAAGAAAACCACAAGACCCTGACTATTTCCGATACGGGAATCGGTATGAACGACAAGGATCTGGAAGAGTCTCTGGGAACAATCGCCCGTTCGGGAACCAAGAACTTCCTGAGCCAGCTCTCCGGAGACGCCGTTAAAGACTCGAACCTGATCGGCCAGTTCGGCGTCGGTTTCTATTCCATCTTCATGGTTGCCGACAAAGTTGAAGTTCTCACCAGAAAAGCCGGTGAAGAGAAGGGATGGAGCTGGACCAGCGACGGCAAGAGCGGCTATACCCTTGTTGAAAAAGAGAAGGAGACCCACGGGACCGATGTGATTCTTCACCTCAACGAGAAGGGCAGCGAATACGACAACCGCTGGCAGTTGGAGCAGATAACCAAGAAATACTCCAACCATATCGCTTTCCCGATCTTCCTCCATTACGAGTCCAAGCGCTATGAAGGCGAAGGGGACGACAGAAAAGAGATTAAAGAGAACAAGGTTGAGCAGATCAACTCTGCCTCGGCTCTCTGGAAGCGGTCCAAATCCGAACTGAAAGACGAAGATTACAACGAATTCTATAAAACCATCACCGGAGAAAGTGAAGAGCCGATGATGACGATGCATACAAAAGCAGAAGGTACTCTCGAGTACACGACCCTTTTCTATGTTCCGAAAAAAGCACCCATGGACATGTTCTACGCCGACTACAAGCCGGGTGTTAAGCTCTATGTCCGCCGTGTTTTCATTACAGATGATGAAAAGGAGCTTCTGCCCACATACCTTCGCTTCATAAAAGGTGTAATCGATTCGGAAGATCTGCCTCTCAATGTAAGCCGCGAAATCCTCCAGCAGAACCGCGTTATGAACAATATCAGAACCGCTTCTGTTAAGAAGATTCTCTCTGAACTGAAAAAGTTCTCTGATGACAAGGACAAATACGCCGAGTTTATCGAGCAGTACAACCGTCCCCTCAAAGAAGGGGTTTACTCCGATTACGCCAACAAGGAAGAGCTTCTCGAGCTTGTCCGCTACAAATCGACCAAGGTTGAAGGATGGACAAGCCTCCAGGAGTACAAGGACAGAATGCAGGTGGATCAGAAAGGGATCTACTACATTACCGGAGACAACGAGAAGACCTTGAGAAACTCTCCTCTTCTCGAAGCCTATAAGAAAAAAGATATCGAAGTCCTGATTATGGATGATGAGATCGATGAAATCGTCGCACCCATGATCGGAACGTTCAAAGAATCCGAGCTCAAGGCTGTCAATAAGTCCGGGGCAATGGATGACCTGAAGACCGAAGAAGATGAAAAGAAAGAAGAGGAAATGAAACCCCTTCTCGAAAAGATTAAAGCCGCTCTCGGTGAAGCTGTTAAAGATGTCGTCGCTTCAAGCCGTCTCCACGATTCGCCTTCCTGTATCGTTGTTGATGAGAATGACCCGACTGCCCAGATGCAGCAGATGCTGAAACAGATGGGGCAGACGGATATTCCCGAAATCAAACCGATTCTCGAAATCAACCCCGATCACGAGATCGTTAAGAAGATGGAAAGCAGCAGCGATGAGGATCTGATCAAAGATGCCAGCCTCCTGCTGCTCGATCAGGCCATGATGGTAGAGGGGATGGAACTGAAAGATCCTTCGGAATTTGCCAAGAGACTGAACAGAGTCATTGCCAAATCCTTATAGGTGCAGAGGTTTTCAATTTACTAAAAGAGTAACCGCGGTCGATGGGCCGCGGTTTTTTTTATTCTGTTGGAACCCTGCGGATTAGCATACTAAAAAGCATGATGAGAGCCGGCTTCCTGTGGTAGAATAAGCGCAAAACAATTTAAAAAGGAGCAATCATGGATAAATTGCAGGAATACGCCGATGTCATTCTGACTTCAGGCGTCAATCTTAAAAAAGGACAGAAACTTAATATAGCCTGCAGCTACGGAAGCTATGGCTTCGCCAGGCTGCTTGGAGAGCGGGCCTATGATCAGGGCGCAGGATTCGTCAATATCGAAATACGGGATAATTATCTGGCGAGAGCGAGAGCGGCAAACCAGGAAGGTGCCCAGCTTGAATACTTTCCTCTCTTCAGCCAGGTTCAGTCGGCCCAATGCGTTTCCGAGGAATGGGCTTACATAAGCATCGATAACACCGATGAATCCCATGTTCTGAAGGATGCTGATGCCGATAAAATTCAAACCATGACGAAAACCAGCCGCAAGGGAAGAGACATTCTGTTAACCTCTCTGATGAAAGATAAAATCCCCTGGAACATTGTCGCTTTCCCCAATGAAACCTGGGCGAAGGAAGTTCTGGGAGATGACGCTACGGCGGAAGAGCTCTGGAAAGTTCTGAAACCGATTCTCCGCCTCGACCAGAATGACCCTGTTGCCGCATGGAGAGAACACAGCGAAACGCTGAGAAGGCGATGCCGGAAACTTGAAGAGATGAAGATTGACTCCCTCCGCTTTACCGACGGCGACGGGACTGACCTTTATCTCGGTATTCCTAAGGGATCAAAATGGGAAGGCGGAGGAGCCTTGCTCCCCGACGGAAGGGCTTTTATGCCTAACATTCCGACAGAAGAGGTTTTTACCACACCCGACAGATTGCGAACGGAGGGATTTGTCAAAGTGAGAAAGCCTCTTCAGGTCCTCGAAACAAGAGTCGAAGGAGCCTGGTTCCGCTTCAAAGCCGGTAAAGTGGTGGAGTTCGGAGCCGAAGTGGGTGAAGAGATCCTCGGGAAATTCCTTGCTATTGATGAAGGAGCTACCATGCTGGGAGAAATTGCTCTGGTTGACGGGTCTTCCAAAATCGCTGAATCGGGCAAATTGTTCGGATCGATTCTCTTTGATGAAAACGCCTCCAGCCATATGGCTCTGGGATTCGGATTCCCCGGATCGGTTCCCGGCGGCGATGCCATGACCGAAGATGAACTCCGCGACGCCGGCTGCAATACTTCTATGGTTCATATCGACTTTATGATCGGCTGGGAGAAAACAAATGTGACAGCCATGGACAAATCGGGGAAGGAAATCACTATAATGAAAGATGGAACCTTTGTAATTTAATCTTGCAGATCAGGAGATTACATGAACATCTTACTGGGCCATACCAATATGGATCTCGACTGTATCGGATCGATTGTTATGGCCCGATACCTTTATCCCGATTATGTGCCGGTGAAAAGCCGGCTTATCCATCCTGTTGCTAATAATCTCTATAACCTTTATCAGAATCATCTCGGATTTATCAATCCCATCGAACTGGAGAATGAACAGGTCGATCATGTGGTTGTTTTCGATACGAGGTCGCGGAAGCGGATCCGGGAGTATTTTGACCGGCTGGGTGCGGACTGGCAGGGAAAAATCGACATCTACGATCATCATGTCAACGATTCGATGGATATACCCGGCGCAGAGCTGAATGAATGCGTGTATGGATCAAATACGTCATTTATCTGTGAAAAAGTGATGGAAAAGGGATCGGTCATCCATCCCGACGACGCGACAATCGCTTTGTGCGGCATATTCGCCGACACGGGAAACTTTACCCATCAGAATGTCTGTGCCCAGGATTTCGCCGCAGCGGCCTGGCTTATGGAAATGGGGGCGAATAAATCGATCGCCATGAAATTCCTGAGCAAGCTGAGCGAAGAGTATCAGGTGACCCTGTTTCATCAGGTCCTCAATAATATCACCATCCGCAATATTCACGGCCATTCTGTAGCCATTGTCTATATGGAGCTGGAGAGCCAGGTCAATGGAATGGCGGCGGTTATAGAAAAAGCTTTCGAGATAGAGCATTGCGACGCTATTTTCGGCATTTTCTGTTTCTGCGATTCCGAGAACTCCCTGATTATAGGAAGGAGCCGGAAAGAAAAAATCGATATGGTTTCCATTCTGGGCGACTGGGGCGGAGGAGGCCATACCAGGGCCGGCTCAGCACTTTTGAAAAAGCGGTTCGGCACAACGGTGAAAGATGAATTCCTGCTCCACCTGGAATCCATGCTTCTACCTGCCATAAAAGCCAGAGATCTGATGACAGCCGAAGTCTTGACGATTAATGAGAACAAAACGGTTCTGGAGTGCTCTCTTTATCTGGAGGAGATTTCCCATACCGGCGTACCTGTTGAAAATGATGCGGGACAGCTTTGCGGAATGATAACTCTCAGAGATATAAGCAAAGCCCGTAAAGTTGATCAGATGCATTCGAGAATAAAAGGATATATGACAAAGAAAGTGTTTTCCTGCCATCCCGATGCTTCGGTTCGGAAGATAGAATCGCTATTCAACCAGCACCATGTCGGGCACCTTCCGGTCGTAGATGAAGAGATGAAGATTCTGGGAATTGTGACCAGAAGGGATTATCTTGATTTTCTGGAGAACATTAAGGGATGAATTTTGCTGAATATTAGTAATTTCATACACCTTGTAGTATATTTTATTATACAGTTTCACCTTTTTATTCAGACTTAGTGTGCAAAAAGAAACTGATAGAGGAACAGAAGTGCACAGATTTGGTGTTTAATTATTATGGCACAGTCTTTGCATTATGTTTATGCCAGTTAAAAATGTTAAAAAAAAGATTATCCATGGAGGATATTATGAAGAAAATAGTATTAGGTTTGATTGTCAGCACACTGGTTTTCGGTCTGGCAGCCCAGAGCCGTCCTTTTGAAGTTTCCAAAAACTCCTACGATCCGTTTATCGCGCAGAAGGGAGGGTTCGAGTCCCTTTTCGTAAACCCCGCTGCCATGGCCGGTGAGACAGATATATTTACCTGGGATATTGAAGGCGGAATGCAGGGGAAGAAGAGTACGTTCGATACAATACAGCTGATGATGAATAACTCGGAACTGCTTTCGGGAGAATCAACTGCTGCCGAACTGACTCCTGCTGATGCAGAGCAGATTATGGATCTTCTTGCGGAAAATATGACTGATCAGACAGTGCAAGACCTTCTTGCATCAACATCTTTGGATGGCTCCATTACAACACCAGAAGAACTTATTGCATATCTGGAAAACAATGAAATCAGTGAAACCGATGCAACCCAGATTGCCCAGAACATCGAAAATGATCCAGCAATTCTGGAAGACGCCGTTAACGGGCTGATCGGTGAACTGAAAGTCAATGTCGAGTTTACAACCAAAATGGGTACCCTTATAAAAGGTTTCGGTATCGGTATTTATGGTAATGCCTATTCCGTACTCGATGCCGGGCAGATGGGATTCGATACTCTAATAGCCGAGACAGGTGTTAAAGCCGGATACGGTTTCAATATCGGACCTTTCGGAATCGGTGTCAGCGGTGACTTCGCCATGATCGGAGATTTTACCGGGGATGGTCAGGGAATCGCTCTTGCTGATATCGGCGGTATTATGAACCACACCATGTACTACGGATATGCCTGGGGAATCGATGCCGGTATGACATTTGATATCCTTCCCAGCCTTACAGTCGGTGCCGTTATGACAGACATTATCGGTACATACAACTATGTGGGAATCACAACTCTGGAAAATATGATGTCCGGAGCGACTCCGGCAAAACTTTCCTATGATTACAAATTCGATCTCGATCTGGATATGGGTATAACATGGTCTCCTAAAATCGGCAGCGGCAAGCTTCTCAACTTTTCATTCAGTGCCGATTATTACGATTTTATCGGAATGTTCAGAACTCCTCCCCAGAATTTTCAGGATGTTGTTGATCATATGAGATTCGGAGCCCATATGCAGCTTCTCTCGTTTATCAATGCCAGAGCTCAGTACTACCAGGAATACTTTACAGTCGGTGCCGGTGTTGACCTGCTGTTCCTCGAAGTCTACGGAGAATTCCAGTTCAAACAGACTTTCGACGATATCGGAGCGGCTGCTCTTGTAAAACTGCACTTCTAATTGATGTAATATTATTGGTTACGAATGAGGCCTCCCGAACTCCGGGAGGCCTTTATTATTTATAAGATGCTGGTGAGGGCTCTTTGATGAGATCCTCTTCCTTTACATTAAAAATCTTCATTAAATTCAATTTCAGATCGGAAAAATCAGGCTCTCAATTTATTCAGCAATTCGAAAAATCCCGGGAAAGTAATATCGACAGCTTCCGCAGTATCAATCCTATTCACTCCCGATGCTCCCAGAGCCGCAATAGCCAGAGACATGACCACTCTATGGTCTCCATGGCCTTTTACATCGGTCCCGGTCAGTTTGCTTTTCCGGATGATCATGCCGTCTTCCAGCTCATCGATATGAGCCCCCATTTTGCGAAGCTCTTTAGTCATCACATCTATCCGGTCGGTTTCTTTCATTCGCGCCTGGGGAACATTGGCCAGATGGGTTTCCCCTTCGGCATAACAGGCTGTTACAGCTAGAGCGGGCAGAGCGTCCGGAGTGGCATTGAGGTCAAGAGTACAACCTTTCATAGGCCGGCCCTTGATTGTGATGTAATCCGCACCGATCTCGGTTTCGCATCCGAGCTTTTCCAGCATATGAACAACGTCCTTGTCACCCTGGCTATCTGTCATATCCAGACCGTTCAGGGTTAATTCCGATCCGGTAATGGCAGCGGCACAGAGGAAGAAGGTTCCTGATGAAAAATCGGCAGGTATCGCTTTGTTGAAAGCCTTGTATTTCTGCCCGCCTGGAATAATGAAGCGTTTGAAGTTTTCGTTTGTGTATCTGATCCCCTGTTCATCGAGCCAGCGAAGAGTTATCTCTGCATAGGGCTGTTCATTGAGCAGAGGAACATTGATGATTGTCTCCCCATTAAAGAGCGGTGCCGCAAGAAGCAGGCTGGAAAGGTATTGGCTGGTAGGGCATTCTATTGAGATTTCCCCCCCCGCAGCTGGTCCGGAAATGGTAAAGGGGGCACAACCTCTCTCAGAAGATTTTACATTGGCTCCCAGTTCGGAAAGGGCGTTGAGCAGGTTGGCGGCAGATCGGTTTCGGATCTGTTCGTCTCCATCAAAAGTAATCGGCTTGTCGGTTAACCCGGCAAGAGATGCTATCAGGTAAATGGTGGTTCCGGAATTGCCCACATCGATAGGGTCTTGCGGAGCAGTCAGTTTTCCTCCGGTCCCTACGACAGTAAAAGTTCCGTTTTCAGATGTAATTCGGGCTCCAAGAGCCCGGCAGGCTTCCATGCAGGACCGCACATCGGCGGAATCGAGGAGGTTGGTCAGCGTGCTGGTGCCATCGGCCAATGTTGCGATGAGCAGCGCTCTGATGGAATGGGATTTTGATGCGGGGATGTTTATTGATCCCTTTAATCTGGAAGGTCCGGCTTCGGCAATCATGGATTTCTCCTCGAATGGTGTTTCTTTCTGGAGAGTCTAGCACTTTTGGATAATTTTGTAAGACTTTTTGACTTTACTTTTACAGTAAGAAAGATTTTTGCAGATTTTGGAGTATTTTTATAATTACGCTGCGGGTTGGTTTTACTGGAGCAGCTTTTTGATTTTACTTGTGCCAATGCCCCGTTGTGTAGGTGGTGAGGTATGGGTAAGACATTTTTATTGTTTTTTGTTTTTTTTCTGGTTCTGACGGGGTGTAAGAATCCTATCGTGCCTGACGGGGGGGATGAGGATCCTGCTTCAGAGGAAAATCAAGCGCCTTATAATATTATCGGACCGTCACTTTATGATTATGAGTTTGATTATGGAGTTGCAACTTCTTTCTTTCTTGAAACGGCTTCTCCCGGTTCGCAACTTGATCCTGATGGCGATTCTGTTCAATTTGATTTTGATTCATTACCGGAAGGTTTTTCCCTGGATCTGGACACAGGTGAAATCACAATTCTTAATCCCGAAAGCCCCAATAATCATGGCGGCGATTATAATGTAATCATTAATGTATGGACTGAAGATGAGTTCGGGCTGACTTCAGATAGTTTTGAAGTTACTGTTTTTGTGCATAATCCCTCCTAATTTTCCGATAGTGAAAGTATGAGTTTGCATTAATTGTTTAGCAGTGCTTAAATTATAAAAAAGATAACAATCAGGAGTAGCTGATAATGAGATCTAAAAAAGTTTTTTTTCTAACCGTACTAACTGTTGTGTTTTTTTCATGTTCCAACTCTTTTCTGCCGATCGGTAGTGACGATCAATTGGGGATTGATGGTTCCCTTGCTTCAACAGAGCCGGAAATAATAGTGGACTCTGATAGAAATGTTGCTGTTTTCAGAGGTTCTGATGGTGTTTCTATTGATATAGAATCTGATGATGAGGAACTGGATAAAACAGTGAAATGTGTAACTCCTCTGCAATCAATAATATTCCCGGAAAATCAAGTTTCACGTAATGCAAGTTCCCAAAGATCTCTAAAAAGCATTGTTATCGGTAAAAGTGATGATGGTGAAACGGGAATCTGGCTGGTTTTCAATGACGGCACTGTCAGAAACCCGATAAATGAAGAAACAGGTAAAAGGACTTCCCGATTCAGAGGAGTCAGTCAGGAAGATGGAGAAGGCTTTCTCGGAAATGATATAAGGGCATTTCTCGGTTGGACATATCATCCGGAAATAATCAGCGAGGATGGAAAGATCATCGGCGGGTATGCATACAATGAGTCAGGTTTTGATAAACATAGGATTTTCATTGCTCCTGGTTCTCAGGCTGGACTCTATTGGAGATTGCACGAGCGAAGTGACGGTTCTTATATCCTGACGAGACCGAATGTCATTGGCGTAAAGGAAATAGGAGAGGATCTGCTCTCCAGGTTCCTGTGGAGAATCCTTTCTCGTTTGAAGCTTCTATTTCTGGACTCTCTTGATAACTACTTAATAAATGTAACAGAAATTACGTCCGGTGATGTTGAAGGAACATATGAAATCAATGGCTCGGATAAAGATAATCAACAATCGAAAGCCCTTGTGAATCTATGGAATGTTCTATCCATTGAAACTGTTAATAATCAAACAGGAAATAATCCCTACAATATTATCGGTCCCGAAGAAGTTACTGTAATATTTGATTATGGAGAAGAAACGCCTATAACACTCGATATCGATTCTCCTGACAGTTCTCTCGACCCCGATGGCGATAGTGTTTTGTTCTTCAGCGGAGAGCTACCCGAGGGTGTCACTCTGGATGCGACTACAGGTATTATTACCGTACTGAATCCGCCAAAGGGTGATTATGACGAAACAATCACTCTATGGACGGAAGATGAAACAGGGTTGAGATCCGATCAATTCTATTTGGTAATTCATTTTCGAATGCCTTCCTGATTTAGCAGATACCGGACTTTTTCCGGTTAATATTAAATAGTAGATATAAAGTATCCTCTGAGAGTCTGTATTTTCAATAATCAAGATTTTCAGAGGATTTTACTGTATGTTAGAATAGGTCAATTTTACGGAATAGAAGGTGGATTATCGTATAATGAAGAGGTTTCTAACATTTCTGTGTTTCTCGATATTAATATTTCCTCTTTCAGCACAGAGTCGGATTCCCAAAGATACAGGCGGAGTAACCTATGACACATATTTAGGTATAGCTTCTGTTGCAGGATCCGGATCTCAAGATACCGTTCAGGTTTTGTTCTATGAAGTTGATAATACAGAGAGCGATCCATTTTATCTGGCTATCGACAGCCCCGGTGTTATTTCCAATACATCTCCTGATGACATTTTAGGAGCATCTCCTCAAACCACCGTCGATGTTCTGGGAGGATCGGGCGCACTTTCTGACCCTGTAGCAAATGACTTTGAATTTGTCGATAGAGCAGAAGCAATATCGGGAGCAACATCTCTTGGTTCCCAGATATTCACTAATGAAACAGGTTGGGAGTACATAGGCCCATTCTATCCTTCAGACGGAGAAGCAATAGGTAATAAATATTATTTTCGTATTGTGATCTCTATAAATGCTGATGTGGATAGAAACGGCTATAGACTGGATGTCTCTTATAATAACCCCGGAAGCGGAAATCCTCCCAGCGGATCATCCTCTTTCAGAGCTTTCGCCTATTCCTGGAATATTGCTTTGCTGGGCGATAGTAACAGCGATGCAGCGGGAGGAACAGATCGCCTTTACGAGTTATACCCTTTTGTTCCGGAAGGAGCCGTCGCCGCATCGGATCAAATCGTTTTTTCCAATTTGGATGTGGATCAGGCCCAGGGAACCGGTAATGCACAAATTAATGTAACAGGTTCTGGATATAATTTGTCCAATGCCGAATCAGAAGCGGTTTCTCTCGGAGCAGTCGGCGCTTCTGGTAATGGCGTTGTGTTTAATTCAGCCTATTCCATTTCCGAAGATACGGGAACATGGAAAGCCAAATACCTCGATGGTGAAGGTATGGCCGGTTACTATTCAAACCCGGCTGAATTCTGGCATTGGAGGGCTTTGAATGGCTTTCCAGTCGTCGCCGGAACGTTTTATAACCCCGATTCAGATGGAAATGTTCAGGAACTACTGAGAACATATGCCGATTATTACGTCCCACAGCCTCCGGACCATATTTCATTAAGTCTTGATGACGGAATTGCGGAAATCGGAGGAACAGAGACTGTTGTTTTACAGGTCGTTGATGAGGCTGGAAATCCCGTTCCTTATATTAGAGATATATATGTCACGGTTAGCGGAAGCGGTGTAATCGCGCCTGATATCACGAACCCCGATGGGGGATTGGCAGATACCCTGGAAGAGCTGCTGACGACAGACTCATCTGGAATGGCCACTTTTACGGTTACCGATGCCGTTCCGGAAAGCGTTACGATTACTGTCACGACTGACGGTTCAAACAGTTCTGATAATTTAACAAATAATGTTGCGAATGATAGTGGATCGATTGTTTTTTTCAATACGATCCCCCCTACTATCAGTTCAACAGCCGGCACTACAATAGATATTAACCAGACTGCTCAGGCAATCGGTGATATTTTGATAACGGATGTTGGTGGTGGCAACCTTACGACTGTAAATGATATTCGGTTAATGATACCGTCCGCTTTGTCAGATACGTTCTTCAATAATGGCGCTACAATAGGTTTAACTCCTACCGGAACAGGTACAGTCGGAGCTGCAGATTTTCTCCCCGATCCCGACGATGGAGATGAAAATATAATCCTCATTCCTGTAACAGCGGATTTTTCGGCTGGAGATACTTTGACAATCACTGGGCTGGAAGTCGACACGGGATCTATAACCGGAAATGGCAGGATAGCTCTTTCCTTCGATGGCGGCGGAACATATAATGTTATTGACGATAAATATGTCTCGGTCAGCAATCTAAGTCTTTACACCTGGCTGGGAACAGTCGATAGCAGCTGGAATACCGGGGGCAACTGGGACCAGGGCACTGTACCCGGTGATACCGATGATGTCAAAATCAAGAATACTGTTAATAGCCCGGTTCTCGATATCAATACTGCCAATCTGGGATCTCTCATAATTGATTCCGGTGCTTCGTTAGACCTTAGTACATATAATCTGACTGTCAGCGGTTTAATCAGTAATAACGGTACAATCTTCCTTGAGGGGACTCAAACCGTTTCAGCGACAATGGATTCTGATTCCGGTCTGGTCGTTTATGATGGGAATACTGATGTAACTTCTCTAGCCGCCGGTTCAGATTATTTTGATTTGGAATTCAATGGGACCGGAACGAACTGGGCTATAAACGCTGCTCTGACCGTAAACGGAGATTTATCTGTTGAATCGGGAAACACTCTGGACCTTGGCTCTGATAACCTTGCTGTCATCGGAAGTATTTCGAATAACGGAATAATTTCCCTTGAGGGAGCCCAAACCTTTACTGCAACTATGGATACTGATTCCGGGCTGGTCATTTTCAATGGTAATGCGGGAGCCACGGGTCTTGTGGCCGGCTATGATTACTATGATCTTGAGTTTTCAGGTGCTGGTGCGCCAACGGCCTGGGAGCTCGGTGGTGTCCTGACAATTAATAATGATTTAACTATTTCTGTCAATAACGAGGTCGATCTCGCTGCAAATGACATCACTGTTACTGGAACGTTCTCTAATAACGGAACTTTGATTCTCGATGGAACGGAAACTTTGGCATTGACTATGGATACGGATTCCGGTCTTGTCTCGTATCAGGGAGCAGCCGGCGGAACGCTGTATGACCTTGCCGATCCTGATTATTTCGATCTGGAAATCGATAGCGCCGGCCAGGTTTTCGTTGCAGATGGAGCCATAACTGTTGCAAATGATTTGACTGTAACAGCAGGAACTCTGAGCGCTGTGACAAATGCCCTGACAGTAGCAGGAGCTTCTGATCTTGCTGGAAATATTACCTCATCTGATGGAAATCTCTGGCTGCAGGGAGCTGTTACTCTCTCAGGAAATGCAGCAGTAGATTCCGGAGCCGGAGCCGGAGATATTCAGATCGATAGTACTATCGATGGCGCTTTCGGACTGACGCTTGATAGCGGAACCGGAACGGTTACTCTCGGAGGAGCAGCCGGAGCTATCGGCTCAGGGACATCATTAACAACTTTGCTTATTGATGGAGTTTCAATCAGTTCCATTCCATCTATAAGATCATCTGTTGTAGAAATGAATTCCACCGGTGCTGCCGATATTACTATCAGTCAGGCAGGAAGTCAGATTTCTTCATTTGCTGCAGCCGTTGCCAACGGTCGATCTATTCTTCTATCGAATAATACGGCTTCACTGATAATTCCAAACGGCGGTACGATTGTCCCCGGTGATATATCGGCGACGGACGGTACTATAAATATTCAGAATACAGGAAGCATAACACTGACCGGAGATATAAATGCCGGAACAGGAACAGCGACTCTGGACACTTTAAGCGCAGCTGTAATTGATGGAAACGGCGCCATTTACTCTGATGTCATCAATCTGCAAACAGATGCTTCATCGAGCGGGTTTATTGGCTCTTTCGCGAATAATATTGAAACTTATTCAAGCGGCGCTGCTATAACAACAGCTCTCTCTGTGGGAGGCGGCGCTCAATTAAGTACTTATATCGATCATCAGACTGGTAATCTCAGTCTTGTTTCAGTCAATCTCGGTTTAACTCCGGCCGGTTTCTCATTAATCTCTTCCGGTTTGCTAACTATAACAGGATCACCAATTTCCGTCGTCGATCTCAACCTCGAAAGCACAGGTGGAGCTCTTTCCATTCCGGCTTCAGCTGACTTAACGGCTTCCGGGACTCTTGATCTGTCAGCCGGAAACGGAGATCTGACCATAAGTGCAGTTGTTACTAAAACAGGAGCCGGAACAGCGACAATATCGTCATCTACTGGCAACATTAGTGATTCCGGTGCCGGCTATATTGTCAATTCGACTGGAACAACATTTTTAAATGCAGCAGGAACAATCATTTTAGATAATGTTTCCAATAATATTGCCGATCTAACCATCGATACTACAGGGAATGATATTACCTTAGATTATGGAAATAATTCTGTTCTATCTGCCGGAGCAGGAGATTCTTTTGGTAATCTGACCCTTGGCGGAATTAATTCTGCAGTTTTTACTCTCGGTACAGCTATCGATATCAATGGCGATTTAAATCTGGCAAATGGAACGCTTGATGTCGATAACACAAATGATTTTCAAATCAACCTGGCAGGCAACTGGAATAATACCGGTGGAATCTTTAACGAGCAGAACGGATTAGTCGTTCTCGATGGAGCCGGAGGTGGAACTGTCAGTTCCGAGACTTATTATAATCTTGAAGTGAGTTCCGGTGCCGGAACCTATACGTTAACCGGGAATCTGGACGTAAATGATCTTTCCTTAACTTCAGGGGTGCTTGATGTTTCTGCTTCTGATTTTCAGATTAATGTAGCCGGAAACTGGAGCAATTCCGGGGCGACATTTAACGAACAGAACGGTCTGGTCGTTTTTGATGGAACAGGTACTATAGATGCGGAAACCTTTTATGATATGGAAGTGAATTCCGCAGCCGGAACTCATACCTTATCGGGAAATCTTGTTGTCGGTAACGATATAACTTTAACTTCCGGGACCTTGGATGTTTCTGCGACGAACTATTCAGTCAATGTAATAAGAAGTTGGACGAATTCCGGCGGTACTTTCATCGCACAAAACGGAACAGTGACCTTCGACGGAGCCGGGCAGACCGGCAGCATCGCCACAGGAGGAACAGGAGCCGGTCAGGATTTCTACAACCTTGTAATCAACGACGGAGGCGGTTTGGCGTCGACCTGGACGTTGGGTAACGATACGCTTGTGACCAATGACCTGACGGTAACGGACGGAACGCTGGACACTTCGACCTTCAACCTTCAGGTGAGCGGCGCGACGGCTCTTGTGGACACAGACGGAACACTTGATTTCTCCTCTTCCCTGATCGCGGATGTTTTGAATCTCGATGCGGTGCTGGATGTAAACGGTACATTGCTCGGCGGAGCGGGAACGATCCAGGCTAGCGAGAATGTCGATTTCACCGGAGGAGCGTTTACCAAGGGCACAGGAGTCTTCGAGTTTGACGGAGTCGCTCCGAGTAAGACGCTTGTTGCAGC
>NZ_JACHGJ010000012.1 GCF_014207565.1 Spirochaeta isovalerica
CAAGACCCCGAAGGATCTCTACCGTTCGACTTGCATGCTTAAAACGCGCCGCCAGCGTTCGTTCTGAGCCAGGATCAAACTCTCCATGATTTATTATATCTGACCGAAGTCAGATAATTTCATCATTGAAAATCTGAAACTCAAAAGTTCATTTTCGTATTCTCTTCCCTTCCCTAATTAACAATAACTTGTTAAAGAACAGTGCTTTAAAAAGACTCATTCTCAATTTGTTTAAGCAATTCGAGCTGTTTGCTTTTCCGGGTTTCCCCGAAGCACGAGAGGTAAATTAACAAATTGAATAAATACTGTCAATTGAATTCAAATAAAAAAAATTCTTTTTTCTCAGTTGTCTATTCGGGGATAAAATCATGGATTTGCAAAAGGGGATCTGAAGAACTATTCTTATAAAAGAGGTCGTCAAATGAGAATAAGAAATAAGATCATAATGTCTTCCGTCTCTATTCTGTTTTTGTCTATCGTTTTAATCAGTCTGATCAATGTATTGAATGTAAGGAAAATCATTAAAAACAATATTGATGAATATTCTTCAGATACATTGGAACAAAAAAAAACCATGCTGCGGGACAATGTCATTATAGCCTATCAGGCTATGAAAGATTTCTATGACCGGACAGTCGACCTTGAAAGGTTGAAGAAGGAAACAGGAAACAGGATAAAACCCTACACGGATCTGGCATACAGCCAAATAGAGCTTTATTATCAAATGAACCAAGCAGGACTCATATCCGAAAAAGAAGCGAAAGATAGAGCCAAAAAAGCCGTGGAAATCATGCGTTTCGGAGAGGACGGCTATTTCTGGATTCAGGATTACGAGCCGCGAATGATAATGCATCCCATAGTCACACCCGAAGTCAATCCCGACTGGTACAAGCCATACGGGGTAAAGGATGTAGCAGATCCGACAGGAAAGAAATTCGTCCAGGCAATAGTATACGACACAGAAGAAACCGGTGAAGCTTACAGCGACTACCTCTGGCCCAGGCCGGGATTCGATGACCCGATGCCCAAGATTTCCTATATGAGACGATTTACTCCCTGGCAGTGGATAATCGGAACAGGTGTTTATGTAGAGGCTTCGAAAGAAGAAGCCATGCAGGAAGCGATGGATCTTATTGAAAATATGAAATACGACGGTACGAATTATTTCTGGATAAACGATACGGACCTGGCTATGGTTATGCATCCCAACAATCCGAAGGAACTGAAACCGGAATGGTATGTTCCCGGAGGAATATCTACTGTCACCGATCCCGAGGGAAACCAGATATTTAAAGATATGGTGGATGTCGTCCTTAAATCGGAAGACGGAGAGGGCTTTACCGAATATATGTGGGACAAGCCCGGCTTTGAAAACGAGGGTCCCAAACCGAAACTATCATTTGTCAAACTGCTGGAACCATGGCAATGGGTTATAGGTTCAGGTATATATATTGACGATATTAACGTCGAAATAGCAAAGAAGATGGATTCGGGAGAACTGCTGATCAGAAAAAACCTGATCATTTCTACAGCACTTCTAATCGCTTCCATCCTCATATCTGTCGTTCTTTTCATACTGATTTCCATTTCCATAACCCGTCCAATCGATAAAATTGTACGGCTTTCAGAACTAATGTCTCAGGGGGATCTGACTTCTTCAGTCCGGATCCGTTCCCGCGATGAAATCAGAAAGATCGGAGACTCATTCAATGATTTAATCGAAACTCTACGCTCCGTAGCCCTGTCAATTTACAACGGAGCGGAAGAGGTTTCTCTCGGAGCCGAACAGCTCAGCATTTCGTCACAACAGGTTTCACAGGGGGCAACAGAACAGGCTGCTTCTGCTGAAGAAGTTTCTGCATCAATGGAGCAGATGGGTTCAAACATTATGCACTCTGCTGATAATTCGCTGCAAACAGAAAAAATAGCCCGAAAGTCCGCCGATGATGCGGCAAAAGGCAGAGAAGCCGTTTCCCAGACTGTTGAAGCCATGAACACTATCGCCTCAAAAATTTCTATTATCGGCGAAATCGCCCGTCAGACAAATTTGCTGGCCTTGAATGCGGCGATCGAAGCCGCCAGGGCGGGTGATTCCGGCAAAGGTTTTGCCGTTGTGGCTTCCGAGGTGAGAAAACTGGCGGAAAGAAGTCAGACAGCTGCAGCCGAAATCGGAGAGCTTTCTGTAAGCAGTGTTGAAATCGCAGAGCGGGCGGGAGCCCTTCTCGATGAAATAGCACCGGCTATCAAAGAAACCTCAGACCTGGTACAGGAGATTTCCGCATCGAGCAGCGAACAGAGACTGGGCGCCGATCAGATAAATAAAGCCATCAGCCAGCTCGATAAGGTAGTCCAGCAGAATGCTTCTGCTTCTGAAGAGTCTGCTTCGATGGCGGAAGAACTGAACAGTCAGGCAAAACTGCTCAAAGAGTCGATCAGTTTTTTTAAACTGGAATAGGGAAAACGCTAGTCCTGGACCACATTGACAATACAGCTAACCTTTCCATCGGGAGATGATGTATTAATTTCCACATCGCCCATGACAGGTTTGCCGTACTTAACGAAGACCCAGTTGGTAACCGCATCTTTTACATCATTTTCGTTTATAACAAGCTCTTCGATTTTCACGGCATCGATATAATCGCCGGTCGTTTTTCTAGTCACATAGAAAATGGAGGGAATGAGAAGCAGGAAAGAAGTGAAAAAGGAGAACAGTAATCGCGATAAAAATGAGAATGATTCTCCGCCTTCAATGAAATAGGGAAAAAGTGAAATTGCCGTAAAGCTTAAAACAAGGTATATAAGGTAGAAGTAAAGGGAATTTCTGATAATTTTTACAAATCGTCTCATTTACACTCCAGGATAATATAGAAAATAATCGCTTTGATTGAAAATGTCGATTAAAAAAAGACATTTTCTTGCACGATAGAAAAACTTGAGTTACTATTACTACATCAATAGTAACGAGGAATATGAATGAGCCAGAAACCATTCTATAATGTGAAATCGGAAGTGGGCAAACTCGAAGCTGTCCTTCTCCACAGACCGGGGAAAGAGCTGGAAAGACTGACGCCGCAATATCTCGAAGAACTTCTTTTCGACGATATTCCATGGCTCGGAAAAATGCGGGAGGAACATGACCTGTTTGCCGAGGCACTCCGCCAGAGGGGCTGCAAGGTCTATTACTACGACCAGATGCTGGAAGAGGTTCTTCGCGAGGAATCGGTCAGGGAAGAGCTTATCACTGAAATGGCTGAGTTTACAGGCATTACCAAGTTAAAGGAAAAAGCGGCCATACTGGATTATCTGAAATCCAGAGATACACACAGCCTGGCGGAAATATTTATTGCCGGACTTCACAAGAATGAAATCAACTACAAAAGAGAAAGCAGAAGTCTTTCTTACTATATAACCGATGATTATCCCTTTTATATTAACCCCATCCCCAACCTCTACTTTACAAGAGACCCGGGAGCGGTTATCGGAAACGGGGTCTCGATCAATTCGATGAAAACCCGTGCGAGAAACAGAGAGACAATGATTCTCTCCTATATCAACCGTTATCATCATGAGATAAAAGATACGGCTCCGCCTCAGTGGTACGATTATAAATATGCCGATGCCATAGAAGGGGGAGATATCCTGACTCTCAGCGATAAAGTCGTCGCTGTCGGGTGCAGCGCCAGGACATCGCCTCTTGCCATTGAAAAGCTGGCTGAGAATCTTTTCGCTTCCGATTCGGGATACAAAGAGGTGCTGGTAATTCAGATTCCTTTTAAACGCGCTTATATGCATCTCGATACGGTCTTTACCATGCTTGATGTCAATAAATTCACTATTTTTCCGGGTATCGAAGACGATTTAAAGGTCTTCAGCATTACCGCTTCACCTGAAGGGAAGGAGTATCTGGACATAACCCCGAAAGATGATCTGAGAAAAGCTCTCGGGCAGGCTTTGGGTAGAGATGATATTAAAATCATCCAGAGCGGCGGCGGAGATAAGATAACCGCGGCCCGGGAACAGTGGAACGACAGCACGAATACTCTGGCCATCGCACCGGGTACGGTTGTCACTTACAGGAGAAATCAGGCTTCCAACGAAACGTTAAGAAAGAACGGCGTGGAAGTTGTAGAGATAGAAGGGTCCGAACTCGTCAGGGGACGGGGCGGCCCGAGATGCATGAGCATGCCTCTGAGAAGAGCGCCCATCATCTAGAATTAAATAAAAAATCACTATAATCTAGTGAGAAACCGGAGATTGCAAAGAGGGTTCGCCTCCAGGGGTCTCCGTTTCGAAAGGAGTTATTAATGCCGGTAAACTTAAAAGGAAGAAACTTTTTAACACTGAAAGATTTTACACCTGAAGAGATTCGATATATGCTCGACCTTTCTCTCGACCTGAAGAGAAAAAAGAGAGCCGGAATCAAAGGTGATCTTCTCGAGAGAAAGAACATCGTTCTCCTCTTCGAAAAAACTTCAACAAGAACCAGATGCGCTTTCGAAGTGGCCGCTTTTGATGAAGGCGGAAGCGTTACCTTTCTGACAAACAGCCAGATGGGCAAAAAGGAATCGGTTGAAGATACAGCCAAAGTTCTGGGCCGATACTATGACGGGATCGAGTTCAGAGGCTTTAAACAGGAGACAGTCGATCTGCTGGCAAAACACGCCGGCGTTCCCGTATGGAACGGGCTGACAGACCTCTACCACCCCACTCAGATCCTCGCGGACTTCCTCACAGTTATGGAGCACTGCGACAAGCCCCTGAACAAGGTGAAATTCGTTTACGCCGGAGACGCCAGAAACAATATGGGGAATTCCCTTATGATCGGCGCTGCCAAGATGGGTATGCACTTTGTCGCCCTGGCTCCCAAAGAGCTCTTTCCCTCGGAAGAACTTGTAGCAGAAATGCGGGAAGTTGCCAAAGGAACCGGTGCGGTAATCGAACTGACAGATGATATCAATGCCGTTAAAGACGCCGATGTCATTTACACCGACGTATGGGTGTCCATGGGCGAGGAAGCCATGTTCGAGCAGAGAATCAAGCAGCTCAAGCCTTTCCAGGTGAACATGGACATGATCAGAAAAACCGGTAACGACAATGTTCTCTTTATGCACTGTCTGCCCGCTTTCCACGATCAGGAAACGGAGATTGGAAAGGACATCAAAGAGAAATACGGTCTCGATGAAATGGAAGTGACAGATGAGGTCTTCAGAAGCAAACACTCGGTAGTTTTCGACGAAGCGGAAAACAGAATGCACACCATCAAGGCGGTTATGGTCGCCACCATGGGCAATCTCTAGAATCGACTCACTGGCGATTCTGCCAAAATGATTATTATTCAGCCCTGTCCCTGCGACAGGGTTTTTTTTATGGGAACAATTAAATGTTCGCTTTGGCGGGGCTGAAAACACCGGGAAGAAAAAGTCTCGAAGTTGTTCCGTCTCCCCATTCCGAATCTATCTTCAGATCGCCTCCGAAGAGATTAACGATCAGATTATGGGCGATGGAAAGCCCCAGTCCCATATGCTTTTCTCCGCGGCCTGTCGTAAAGAAGGGATCGAGGATGTGCTCCAGATTCTCTCTTTTAATACCGGCACCTTTGTCCGTTATCCGGATTTCCAGATCCCGGTGCCGTTTTTCGCAAATTATATCAATGGAACCTTTTCCGCCCTTATAGGATTCGCCCGCGTTATCCAGCAGCACGCCCAAAACGATGCTCAAAGAATAGGGATAGCTATTAATATGAAACGTTCTGTCGCAATCGATGTTTAAGGAAAGATCCAACCCTTTCCATTCGTGCCTTTTCACTTCGCTGATGTTATTCAGAACTTCGCGGAGCCGGAACTCATGCTCTTCCTCTTTGAGAGAGATCTGAGCGACGTCCTTGAATTTATTAACAAGCTCTATGGTCCTCTCAATGCTGCTTCGGCTCAGGTCCAGCGCGTACAAAATATCCTTGTTTGCGACTTCACTCTCTTTCAACAGGTTGTCAAGAACGCTGACCGATGTGAGGGCATTGCCCAGAGGCGTACCGATTTCGTGAGAGAAGCCCATCATCATATAGCGGACCGCAAGGATTTTTTCCTCATGGATCAGTTTTTTATTGGAACTCCAGCTGGCGCTGATATAATCCTGGAGATACTTGTTCTCATCGCGGGTTTTCGACAAATTCAGGCCCGTTCTCCTGTTTGAATTCATCAGAATCACCGCAAAGAGGAAGACGAAAACCATAAGCGAGAACAGAAGGGCATAAAAAGCGATGCTGCGAACGTCCAGCGCCCATGCGGTAATAAACAGTGTCAGGAAGTTGGCGGAGAGGAGGGCTCCCGCAAGAACCCCTTTTCCACCTGTTTTGCGATTGATCATTTAAGGCTTGACATCCTCGCCCATGGGACCGAAGTAGCTCTGGTATAGAGCGTCTCTCCGGCCGTCGTCGATTATGGCCTGTAGAGCGGCGTTGTATCGGTCAATCAAAGTATTGTCAAATCTCTGGGAAATGGCTGTCGTAATGGTATGACTGATGATAGGCTCTCCGACCGGCTTTATATCCCACCCCTCTTTCGCAGCGTAGTACAAGCCGATTCTTTTCACATCGGGAACGGCATCGAGAAGGCCCTTATCCAGATCTTCCATAGCTTTGGTCGTCGTAGGATATTCGATAAGTTCTATTTCTCTTTCGTTCCTGAGAGACTCCCAGATATGCCCCTGCGTCTGTACACCTACGCGTTTCCCGTGAAGACTCGCGATTAATTCCTCTCTCGTCGATCCTTTGATATCATTATTATCCGATTGCACGAATGTTACAAAATGAAGAATCTCATAGGGCATGGACAGATTGAATGATGAGCGGAATCCGGGAAGATCCGGCGCGGCCAGCGCAATGTGGTGCGTTCCCGATTTCAAACCGAGGATAACGGGGCCCGCGTCTCCATAGGGTATGAATTTGTACTTCTGCCCCATTTCGTCCATGACCATTTTTTCCAGATCGACATAAAAACCATGAACCTCGCCATCGTCGCCCAGATACATTCCGGGGGCGCCGTCCTGGCGGACGAAAATGAGGACTTCGTCATCGGGCGAGACACTTATGAGCGGACTGCTTACAACGTCTTCAGCTTCGGAGACCTGGCTTTGAGCGCTTTCCGAAGCCTCGTTGTTTAAATCCTGATCGATTTCCAGTTCGGTTTTTTCCGATCCGCAACTTAGAAGGAAAAAAACGAATGGTATTGCAAAGGCGATTTTTTTTATCATTTATCAATCCTGAAGTCTGATGTTACGATCATTCTAAAGGAGCAGATAGATGATGGCAATGAAAAAAAACAGGATCATAAAAAGAGATTTGAGCGGACCGCAAAAGGGAGTGCATTTCTCCGAATTCAGCTCGGGCTCCCTTCCCGTTAACACAATTGCCGTTCGCTACTTTTTTGAGGCCTTTGTTCCGATCACGCATTTTGAAGCAGCTGTCAACCAGACTCTCATATCCTTTCCCACCTTAAGGATGCGCATGAGCAGCGAGAGCGTTACGGCTAGACAGTATATCACCCCCTTCGCACCTCTGGCATTCAGCGATTATACCCCTTTTGCAGATGAAAAGGAGTGTAAAGTCTGGGCCGATTCCCTTGTAAAAGAAAAAATTCCCTACTGGGATTCTCCTCTAGCCGATTTTCATCCTTTCCGCATCGGGAACGACCGATACGGGTTTGTTTTTCGGGCGCATCACATTATTTCCGATGCCTGGACCTATCAGCTTGTTACGGAGGAGATTTTCGCCAATCTAAAGCGGAATTATCCTTATGAACTGAAACGCGAGAGGAAAGGAAGCTACCTTCTATATCTGAAAGAAGAAGAGAGCTATTTGAATTCCGAACGATATGTTTCTGACAAAGACTACTGGAAGCAGGCTCTTTTGCCCGTCCCTCCCAGGGTCGGCTTTTTTTTCAGCAAACACCCCAGTTCCCACAGCGCGGAGAGGAATAATTTTACAATCGATGACGGGACATCCCGGCGAATTAATGATTTCTGCAGCCTGAAAAAGATCACTCCGTCGGTGTTTTTCCTATGGATACTGTCTGCGACCATCGCTTTGGCATCGAACAACAGGGAATTTCTTATCGGGATGCTGACTCATAACCGCATAAGCAAAAAGGAAAAAAGAATTGCGGGCATGTTCGTCAACACGATCGCCCTGAAAATAAAAAGCGACTTTCAGTCATCCCTGTGGGACAACCTTCAGAAAATTCAGCAGGAGCTTGCAGGCGGCATGAGGCGCCAGAGGTTCCCCGTTAGCTCCCTTTTTGTCAATGAAGAGTCCGGAAAGGAAACAGTCTTCAATTCTCTTGAAATCGTCTATTCATACAACTCTGTCAAATATCCATTTGACAGTCGATTTCATTATTGCGGTGCCGAAAACTTCCCTCTCCTGATACGTCCTTATATTGATGATGAAAGCCGTTTTTCAATTGACATGGATTACAGAACCGATTCGATCGATATAGACAGGATATTGATACTTCAGGAAAATTTCCTCACTGTGCTCGAAGCCGCTTTGGATGATTGCGACCGATTGCTTCATACAACGCCCTGGATCAGCTCCCGCCATATCAATCGCGTTCTCAAAACATTCAACAAACCGGTCGCCTTGCCCGAACAGAAGGTTCTCGTCCACCAGATCCTCGAGACACGGGAAGCGACAGATCCCGGTGCCCCCGCCCTGTCTTTCAACGGGCAAACGCTATCCTACGGCGAACTGAACATCCGGGCCAACCGCATCGCCCGGAAGCTCCGCGAAACTCTCGGAGAGGGGGAACATCTGGTCGCTCTTCTCATGGACAGAAGCTTTGATCTGGTTGCTGTCTTATACGGCATACTCAAGGCGGGCTACGCCTATGTGCCGATAAACAGCCATCATCCGGCCAAAAGGAACCGTCTGATTCTCGAAGAGGCGAAACCATCACTCATTTTATCAGACTGCCGGGAAACAGCGGAGCTCTACGGCGGCTGCCTGGTTCTTTCCGAGTGGGAAGACGCTTCAGCCCGTACGGGAAACCTCGACCTCGACTTGCCAATGGAGAGGCTGGCCTATGTCATTTTCACTTCCGGCTCCACCGGACGGCCCAAGGGAGTGATGGTCGAACACGGGGCCGTCGTGAACAGACTTCTCTGGATGAAAGATTATTATAATCTCGGCCCGGAGGATTGCTTCATCCAGAAGACGCCCTACACTTTCGACGTATCGGTTCCCGAATTATTCGGCTGGCCGCTTGGCGGGGGGCGTCTCCATCTGCTGTTGCCGGGTGAAGAAAAGAACCCTCCGGCCATAATCGATGCCTTGAAAAAACACTCCGCTTCGATTGTCCACTTCGTTCCGTCCATGCTCCGCGCCTTTCTCGAATATGTCGAAACGGCCCACAGGATCGATGAGCTCAAATCCCTCAGGCTGGTCGCCTGCAGCGGCGAAGTCCTTCCGGGAGAAGCGGCATCGCGGTTCTTCGGCTTATTTGAAAGAGCTTCAGTACGCCTTCTCAATTTATACGGCCCCACGGAAGCTGCTGTCGAAGTGACGGCCCATGAGTGTTCCGGCGGATTCCACAGGCTGCTGCCTATCGGATTCCCCATATCCAATGTGCAAATCCTGATCCTATCGCCCCGCGGCGACATTCTCCCGCCGGGAATCCGCGGCGAATTATGCATCGCCGGCCCCTGCCTGGCCAGAGGATACCTGAATGCTCCGGATCTGACGGAGAAAGCTTTCACCGCTCACCCCCGGGCTGCCGGAGGAAGAATTTACAGAACGGGAGACCTGGCCAGCTGGAATGAAAGCGGAGAGATATTATTTCACGGCCGCATGGACCATCAGGTAAAAATCCGCGGGAACCGCATCGAACTGGGCGAGATTGAAGGTGCCCTGGAATCCCATCCCGCCATCTCCGCAGCTGTCGTGCTGGTACAGAATGACAAGAGGGGCAATCAGTCTCTGGCCTGTCATTACACGGCTAGTCAGCCTTGCTCCGACCGGAACCTCAGGGACTATCTGACCGACAGGCTTCCGCCTTATATGATTCCCCAGCTATGGAAGGAAGAGAAACGTCTTCCTCTGACTTCAAGCGGAAAGATCGACCGGAATAACATAGAACCTGTTGCCGTTGAATCATTTGAAAACTCAGACAGAAATCGCCGCGGCTTCACGATAGAATCGGCCATAAGGGAGGAATGGGAGAGAGTCCTTCCCGACAAAGCCTTTTCCGACGACGATGACTTTTTCTCTCTGGGAGGCGATTCATTCGGGCTCATCACCATTTTCGCCAGTCTGGAAAAAAAATTCCATGTAACGCTTCAGGAGCTTTTCGACCACAGCACCATCAATGATCTGGCCTCCTTTATCCTGGAAAACAAAACGCTGACCCTGTCGCCGGAGATAAGAGACCTGAGGGTCTGGGATCAGGTTTCCCTTCTGGCCCGGGAGCGGAAAAGACTGCGGGAATATGAGCAAAGCCAGTACGAACTCTATTATTCGACCTTAGTCCAGGATAAAACCTTCGAAACCATACTTTTAACAGGTGGGACGGGCTTTTTCGGCATCCATCTGGCAAAAACGATCCTGGAGCGATCTGTATCAAGTTTGTTTTTGCTGGTTCGCGGCGAAACAGAAGAGAAAGCCCGGAACCGCTTTGCAGAACTCTGGAGCTACTATTTTGCCGGATCCGAACTGACGGAATGGAGGGACCGCCTCATTTTTCTCTGCGGAGACCTGACTAAGGAGAAGCTGGGTCTCGATAAGGCTCTTTGGGATTCCCTCGGCGACAGGGTCGATACGATCATTCACGCCGGCGCCAATGTCCGGCATTACGGCCAATATGAGGATTATGTGGGAACCAATATCCGCGGAACCGAAACTCTTCTGTCTCTTATGGAGAAAGGAAGGGACAAAGAATATCATTATATCAGCACCATCAGTCTGCATTTGCTGGAGAGAAGAGGGGGATTCGGCTTCTTCTACGAAAGCGATTTCCCATCGGAACCGCATCTGGAAAACAATTACCTTGAGTCGAAATGGGAAGCCGAGCGGATTTTGCGAACCAGCGGAATGAATGTCAGGATCTACAGGCTCGGAAATCTGGTCGGGAGTTCCGATAAGGGGATCAATCAGATCAATCGCAGCGGAAACGCTTTCCTGCGATCCCTGGACGCCTATGTTAGAATCGGAGCCGTTCCCGATCTTGATGAAGAGTTCATCGACATGACCTATGTCGATCAGGCCGCCGAAGCGGTGTGGCTGCTGATGAGGACGACCACGCCTCTGCGATGCTTTCACGTTCTGAATCCCCTGCGGATTGCCATGAGGGATCTCGGCGCTTCTTTCGGTCTGTCCGTGATGGAAGTCGGGGAATTCCTCGACCGCTTCGAAAAAGAGAGCGACCTTTTTACCTTTGCTCCTTATCTGAAATATCCGGAACTGCTCTTTTCCGATCCCCGAAGCGACCACACCGATGTCATATTGAAAAAAGGCGGACATAAGTGGATATATCCGGAAAAAGAGTATATCCTATCGATAAGCAAGCACCCCTGATAATATTAATTCCGCATCTAGCCAAAATCCCTTTCAATTGTATAATGGTTGGAATGCCTATGAGGTGGGAGGAGAAAATTTTTGAAAATTCAGGTCCGCCTGATGCTGGCCATTGTGCCGGTTCTGGTGGTTATTTATATAGTTACGACAATATTCACAAGCATATTCTCAACCAATCTTCTTGAGGAGCAGGTCCGCGAGAACGCCAAGCTACTGAGCCACAGTTATTCCAAGCAGCTTGATTCGACCATCGAGGAGTATTTCAATGTGGGCCAGGACCTGGGCAACGCCGTCATCACGTCCATAAACGTCGAGACGACGCTGCAGGTTTTTATACGACGCTATTCCCAGTTCACCAATGTCTTTTACACCCCGGCCGACGGGAAAGTCTTCCATATGGCTCCCTATCGTTCCGAGTTTATGAATTTCGATCTCAGTTCCATGAACGCCTGGCGTTACGCCTATGAAAACAAGCTTCCGGCCGTATCGGAGCCCGGGGTCTATTTCGGCAGGAAAGCGGTCATCTTTTTCGCACCGGCCATGCTGGCCTATGTCTTGAACCAGGAGCCGACAGTAGAGGGGATCGTAGCCATGGTCCTCCCTCTCGATGAGCTTTTCACCCATATAAGTGGCGTTTCCATCGGAGAAAGCGGATCCATTTTCGTCATAGACGGGAAAAGCCGGTTTCTCTATCACAACGACAGCAGCCTCATCCTGGATTCGGGCCTCGAACAGTCGCCCGACTATGCCGCAATGGAGCCAATTGTGCGTGCCATGAAGGAACAGAAAAGAGGTTTCGGAACTTACGAAGGCGATAAAGGCCGCAATTACATAGCCTTTTCACCCGTTCCATCGGCCCGATGGTCCCTCGGCGTTTACGATTCCTATTCGCAGATTAATGCCCGGGTATCGGGACTCGTGCTTATCAATCTGTTGATAATGCTCGCGGGAGTGGTCGCAGGAGCCGTGCTCATGTACTATGTCGTCCACTCGGTGGTCATACCTATCGAGCAATTGACGGAAATGGCCAAAAAAGTTTCCAAAGGCGACCGGACAGTCACCACAGATCTGAAGACCAGTTCGGAAGTGGGCGTTCTTTCCAGGTCCATAAACATAATGGTTTCCGAATTGAGAGACAATCAGAGAAAACTGGAAGCCACGGTGGAAGAGCGGACAATGGAACTGCAGCGCACCAATGAAGAGCTGGCCCAGACCGTCGAAGAATTAAACGCCTCCAACTCCACGCTCCAGAGAACCCGGGACGCGCTATGGACCGAAATGGAACTGGCGCACAAGCTCCAGACCGTTCTCCTTCCGGAGAAGCCGGCCATAGACGGTTATGAAGTCGCGGCATTCGTTGAGACGACGGAAACCGTAGGCGGGGATTATTTCGACGTCATACACGCCGAAGGCCGTGACTGGTTCCTCATCGGCGACGTGTCGGGGCACGGAGTCAACTCGGGGCTCATCATGATGATGGTTCAGACATCGATACACGTGGCCCTTTCCCAGAATCCCACGATAGATCCTTCGGATCTCCTGACTATCATAAACAAGACCATCCACAATAATATCCACAAACTGGGAGAACAGCGCTATATGACGCTGACCGTTTTCGCCTGCCACGACCACGGAAGATTTTTATTCTCCGGAGCCCATCTCCCCCTGATCTGTTATAAAAAGGATACGGGGATGCTGGAGGTCACGGAAACCAACGGAACCTGGATAGGGATCGTCGATGATATCAGCGGCATGAACGACAACGAGCCCTTCTCTCTCGAAGAGGGGGATTCGCTTCTTCTCTACACGGACGGGATAACCGAGTCGGTGAGAAAATCGGGCGGCGATTTTACCCAGAAGGATCTGGGGAATCTCTTCGCCGAACTGGCCTTTCTGCCGGTCGACGATATAGTCAAGGGAATCAGAAAAGAGATGAAAAATCTCGTATTTGATGATGATGTTACAATCTTCGTGGTTAAGAGAGTCGAGAAATGACAAAGCTGACCCGAAAAGTCCCTCCGAACGAGGAGGGACTGCGGAAAACGGACAAATGGCTTGAAGGGAAAATGGCCAAGCTCAACGAAGAGCAGAAGAGTTCCGTGCTGATGGCGGGGAATGAACTGCTTGAAAACGCCGTAAAGTTCCACATGGAGAAAAAGCTCTCAGCCAATGTGCTCCTGCAGGTCAATTTCTCCGAGACGGTGGAAATTCGCGTTACCAATCAGTTCGAAAACCACGAAGAAATAGCCGGGCTTCTCCGGAACATTGACGAGATCAACAGCGGAGGCGATCCGAGGCTGCAGTACATGTACAGGCTGAAGGATATTATGGAGCACCGCGTCCCCGGCGAGAGCCGTCTCGGGCTGCTGAGAATTGCCGGAGAAGGCAATTTCGATATTCAATACGAAATTATGGGCAACAAGTTAACGGTTCGAGCCAGCAAATACATAAATCGAAAGAGGGAAAATACTATGGAATCATTGATAACGGAAGAATTCGCGGTTAACGTAAAGGATAACGACCCGGTTATTATTCATTGGACGGGACGAAGCCGCGACCTGAACCCCTCGGCGCTTCTGGACAGGTATCTGGAGGAACTGATCACGAACCTCCTCGACAAGGACGTCGTTGTCGATTTCACCGAGATGGATTCGCTCAACTCTTCCACCATCCCTCCCATACTCTCTTTTCTGACCAGTCTGGAAAAAAAGAGAATAAGGACGACGGTCCGCTACGCCGGAGATGTGTACTGGCAGAAGGCCAGTTTCAAACCCCTTTCCGTTCTGACGCGGGATTTTCAGTTCGTAACCATTCAGCCCGTTTGATTCTATAGGGTTCTCCCGTTCATCCAGCTTCTGAAATCTGACTCAGGAAGAGGGCGGCTGAACAGGAACCCCTGAACCTCATCGCATTCCAGCGCCCGGAGAAAGCCGAGTTGCTCCTCCGTTTCCACCCCTTCGGCGATTAATTCCAGATTGAGCTGTTTTCCCAGCTGAACGATCATCTGCGTCAGCTTCTGGGCTTTCGTATCATGTTCGAGATTCATGATAAAAGACCGGTCTATTTTCAACCGGTCAATGGGAAGCTTCTGCAGATAACTGAGCGACGAGAATCCCGTTCCGAAATCGTCTATGGCGATGCTCATTCCCAGGTCCTTCGCGTGCTTCATGATGCGGATTCCCTTATCCAGATCATGCATGAGGATGCTTTCGGTAATCTCGAGCTCGATGAGTGAGGGATCGACGGCGTATTGCCCGACCGATTCGCTGAGAAAAGTCTGAAAATCGTCACCGAGAAACTGTCGAACCGAGACATTGACACCGATCCGGAATGGGGAGAACCCTTCTTTGATCCAGCGCTCCAGAAAAGCCAGTGATTTACGGAAAGCGATTTCCCCTATGTTGATGATGAGTCCCGACTGTTCGGCCACGGGAACGAAGCTGGAAGGGGGAATGAGCTCGCCTTTGCCTTTCTGCCAGCGTATCAGACTTTCGACGCCGTTCAGTTTACCGGTAATGAGGTCAAGCTGCGGCTGAAAATGGAGCAGCATCTCATCACTGTCGATAGCCCGTTTAAGATCTTTTGTAATGAGAATGCGGGATTTTGCCGAACGGTCCATTTCCCGGTCGTAGTAATGGCAGACGACGCCTTCCGCTTTTTTCGCGGAACGGAGGGCCATATCGGCTTTCTGCACCAGATCCTGGGGTGACATGTCCGGGATGTCCATTTCGATCATTCCGATGGTCGCCTTGACGGGATAGAGATCTCCTCCAATTTCAAAAGGCTCGCCGAACAGTGCAAGCAGCTTCTCAGGCACAACGGTCTCGTTCGGCCCTATTATGGCGAAAGTGTCCCCTCCCAATCGGGCGATAAAGCTCTTATCCCTGCAGAAATGGCTCAGCCTCTCGGCTACGGTTCGCAAGAGACTGTCGCCTACGGGATAACCCATGGAATTGTTGATTTCCGAGAACTGGATCACGTCAATGAGGGCTATATTCTGATTTTTATCTTCGCTCTGGCGCCGCAGAATCTCGTCCAGAAAACTGGTGCGGTTGGGCAGCTGGCAGAGGGGATCGAAATAGGCTGATTTGTGAAGCCTGTCCAGCAAATACTGGTTTTCGAAACCGACGGATATTTGCACGGCGAAAACATTGAGAAGCTGCTGCTCTTCCGCGCTGATGCTGTGATCGGCGTTTATTACAATGACTCCGCTGTGGATATGGTCATTGGGAATATACAGAAAAGCCTTGCCGCCGATAAAGCGCGGCGATTCCTCGCTGAAGGTTTTCTCCGCCGACGCCCTGTCCTCTTCTCCAAGCTCTTCAAGGGACAGGCCGATATACCGCTCATAGTTCCTGTTGGCCGATTTAACATAGGCCATACCCGATTTCCTCTTCAGGCAGATGCAGACATTGCAGGTCGAACTGAGGATCTCCTCTATCTGGGATATGACCCGATTACTGAAATCGGATACTGTTTTGCTGAGGAAGAGCTCCCGCGAGCTGGTGATGATCCTCTCCATGCCCCTTCTGTTATTGTCGAGGGTTTCGAACTGCACGTAGGATCGGATAGCCGATACGAGAGAAGAAACGAGACGCGTCCGGGTCAGTTCGGATTTCATTTTATAATCGTTGATATCATAGGTCTGGATGACTTCCAGCTCAGGCGCTTCGCCGGCCTGTCCCGTGCGGATTATGATTCGAACGGAAAGGAGCTCGAGTTCCTTCCTGATCCGCCTGACCAAATCCAGCCCGGCATGATCAGTCTCCATGACCACGTCCAGGAGTATGACTGTCATATCCCGGTTCTGCTCGAGGATTTCATAGGCCTGACTGGAATCATAGGCATCGAAAAACTCAATGCCGCGTTCCAATACTTCAGTGCCCCGGAGCGCCATTTTCGTTACGAGATGAGTTTGCTCGTCATCATCCACTATGAGAACTTTCCAGAATTTCTCTTCTTCCATCGGAATCATTATCGGCATAGGGACTTAAAAATAGATTAAATATTAACAGTTTTCGGAATCCTTTTGAGTAAAAAACATCTGTTAATAAATGGATAAATATTATTTAATTGCGGAATGAGCAAAAGGGCTGTCAAAACATGGAAAGCCGACTGGAACCTCTACCGGCTGTTCGGAAAGCAAAAACGTAAAAATGTAAAAAGGCCGAGCTGACGGAATGAGCTATTTCATAGTTCAGAACAATAAATCTAACAACGGATTTATATAAATAACCTGAACTGCATACTAACCTAGCTAGGTTACATAATTAAAAAACCTTACCGCAAGAAAAAACGATTTTATAGGAATTTTTCAACATCGGTTTGATAAATACATTTTTATTTGTGAATGATTTGACATTTAAACGTTCTCAAAATACTCTAGGATTTAGATTTCTACACACTTTAGGAGAAAAAATGAAGAATTTTATTGATTTTATTATTGATGCAGCGAAAGACAGCAAACTCTCGGATGAATTCAGTTCTCATGTAAACGAGTCTAGCCATCAAACGATCTCAAGTTGGTTTAAAGAGAAAGGCTATGACGTACACGAGAATGAATGTAAAAAAATAATTGACAATAAAGATAGTCTGTCAAGCAAAAACCTAGGTCTATATCCGTACTAAAATAAGGAGATGTTGGTGGGAAAGAAAATCATTCCAAAATTAATTCTTTTCATTTTCTTTGTGACTACTTCAGTAATATTTGCTGAATCAAATATTCTCAAAGTGTCCAATAGTAATCTGAATGAGATAATTACATTGAAGGGGGGGTGGAAAATATCTCCCATCAAATCTCCTGAAAGCTTTGAGAATGATAGTTCACAATTGTGGTTTGAATATAGCGCTGCAGCTCCCTGGCAGTTCGAAATTCCGGAAATGGCGAATTATCATGGTTTTGTCGAATATGAAAAAGAATTCATTTTAGATAAAGATGTCACTAATGATATATGTCTGAGATTATGGGGAAGTTATAGTTCTATACAGTTATTCATAAACGGACATTTGATACATCAATCCCAAAATTGGAATAAGGACAACCCTCATACAATTGGAGAATCCCCTTTTACGGCATCAATTCCCCTCCAATTTTTAAAAACGGACTCGATAAATACTATCGCAGTTAAATCTGGGACTTATAGCGGCTGGGGAGGTGCAGTTTTATTTGAATTAGGCTACGTTAATAAAATTAATAGGAGATTTAAACAGCATATTATCAAAGACGTAGGTGTTTCTTCAATATCACTTTTTATATTCATCTACTTCCTCTTTCAGTATTTACTACGGAAGAAAGAGAAATATTCACTATATATAGCGTTATCAGGATTGTCCGTTTCACTATTTATAATGGGTTTCTTTTGTCACTGGTATAGTCTATTCAATTTTGCATTCTCATATTGGTTACTCACCTTTATAGGTGGCATTAATATGTATCTTCTGCCAATTCACTTTATACATTCCTTTTTTAATATTAAAAAAGGAATGATTGCTAAAGTTTTTACAGTGTTCTATTGCACTTTATCAATATTCGTTTTCTTAGAATTTTCATTAACTAATCAAGTCTTTTATTTTGTTAAATATATATATATTTTTTTTAATTTAAGCTATATCCTTGTTGTCCCTTACTTATTCTTTATAGGCATAAAAGCAATAAGGCAAAAGTTGGAATTTTCTAAAATTATGTTCATAGGAATTCTAATTTTAGGTATTTCTTTTCTTTTAAGTATGCTTTCATTTGCTTCTATTTTAAGATTTGACCCCCCGATCGGAGAAGGCTTCTTCGCCATGATCGTCGTCTTCTCCTTCGTTCTGGCCAAACGCTTCGCCCAGACCCATCAAAACCTCGAAACAGCTCACGGAGACCTCATCTCCGCCGCCAACGAGATCAGGGAGCTCAACGATTCCCTTGAAGTAAAAGTCGCGAGCCGGACCCGGGAGCTGAGCGAAAAGAACGAGCTCATTACCGAGAGCCTGGAGTACGCAGCGCAGATCCAGCAGTCCGTCCTCCCTGCACGGGAAGAGATGGTCACCCTTTTCGAAGATTATTTCACTCTATGGAAACCCAAGGGAATCGTGGGAGGCGACATATACTGGCGCCATCAGCATGAAGACGGATTTCTCTTCGCCGTGATTGACTGCACGGGCCACGGCGTGCCCGGCGCCCTTCTCACCATGTCAGTAACCTCCGCTATGGATTATATCGTCGAGCAGATGAACATCTTTGATCCCGCCGATGTGCTCTTTCATCTCAACAATATAATGAAAGGCAAGCTCAACCAGGGCAGTACCGACCCCTTTGCTGACGACGGACTGGAAATCGCTCTGGTGTCCTGTACAAACGGAATGAGTCGACTCCACTTCGCCGGTTCCAAATTGAGGCTGTTCGCATTGGAAAAAGGGGAAATAAACGAGTACAAGGGAAGCAGATATTCCATCGGATTCAAGCGTTCCAGGAAAGATCAGAAATTCGAACAGCATACAATCCATTTTACCGAAGAGACGCGGTTCTTCCTGACAACCGACGGATTTATCGAACAGAGCGGAGGTCCCAAGGGGTTCGGTCTGGGATGGGAGAGATTCAGAAAGCTATTGCTGGAAAGCCGCGGTTCCATGAGCGAAACCGGAAGCTTTCTGGAAAAAAGCTTCGACGATTACAGAAACGAAAGAGAACAGAGAGACGACGTTCTTGTAATCGGATTCACTTTGGATGTAGACTAAAGTTATAAAGTATTTTCCCTTATATCGGCCGGGTCAATCAATGATTGCCCGGTTTGTGAAAACCGATATATAATACAGGGAATTGGGGACACAGGTTCATGTCGGACACTATAGATATAGAAAAAAAGAAATCTACCCCTCGGATCCAGTTTTTTCCGGACACTGGCTCACTCCTCATAGAAGGAGAATCCTATCCGGAAAACGCCACGGCTTTTTACGGACCGGTCATCCGTCGGATAGAAGAATATCTCGGAAACTCCAAAACGGGCATTGATCTGGATATAAAGCTCCTCTATATCAACACGAGCAGTTCAAAGGCTTTGCTTATGCTGTTCGATATGCTGGAAGAAGCGCATAGCAAGGGGCTGAGCAGCCGAGTCCGCTGGTTTTACGATGAGGAAAACGAGCTGGCCTGCGAGATCGGGGAAGATCTCAGCTACGGTTTAAAGCTCCCCTTTTCAATAGAACCGGCCGGTCAGGCCTGATCGTAAAACTGCACCTTCAAGGCGAAAAAATCACGGTCATCCCCCATCGGAACAAAGGAATATTCCACTTTATCGGAACGCCTGAAAATATCGATAAGCCCCAGGCCCGCGCCCCGGCCGCGCTCATGGACTTCTCCCCTCAGCTGCTTCTTGAACATGGCGGCCAGCGAATCCCGGTCCTGCCCCTGCAGCCTCTCCAATGATTTTTTCAGAACCTCTTTGTGGTACGAATCGATCGTATTGCCGGTCAGAATGTAATTCTGTCCGTCCTGTGAGCCGACCACGACGATTCCGTAACTTATCTCGCCTTCGGGAGTAAGAGCCGACCGGGAAGTGGAATACCTTATGATATTCTGAACCATCTCGACAAAAAGAGTCATGTATTTGCTGTACAGCCCCGGTTTCATATGATTTTTAACTTTGCTTTTGATCAACCCGTTCAGCTCTTCCAGAAGCTCCTGCCACAGGGGCCCCTGATAGCTCAGATAGATACCTTCTTCATTCAGGTCTCTGTAAAATTTAACCAGTTCTTCAGGCTTCATAAAAGCTTATCCTGTTGCGCCCCGTATTTTTGCTTCTGTACAGAGCCTGGTCCGCATGGTCGAGATTCCTGTCGGGACTGTTCTTTCCGTCGTACATGACGCCGCCCATGGACATGGTCACGCGGATCTCCTCTCCTTCCCATTCAACGGGTTTTTTTTCAATGAGGTCCCGGATTTTTTCGGAAAGGATTCTCGCTCCCACCAGATCAGTTTCAGAAAGGACCATAAGAAATTCTTCGCCTCCCCAGCGTCCCAGGATGTCCCTGTTCCTGAGATTGACCTTCATCAGTTCCGACAGCTCTTTAAGAACCTTGTCTCCGGCAGAATGGCCCCACGAATCGTTAATCTTTTTAAAATGATCGACGTCGAGCAGAAAGAGAGCTATGGGCACATCGAAAGCCCGGCTCTTCCTGATTATGCTATCCAGCAGTTTTTCCGATCCTCTCCGGTTAGGCAGTCCCGTCAGCTCGTCCGTATCGGCCATTATCTGAATTTTACTGTTCGCTTTTTGCAGGCTCTTCTGGGCGTGATCGCTAATCTTGATCAGTTTGTGAGTATGATTGAGCAATTTGGCATACTGGCCGGTCATTTCCTCGAACGACTGGCGCCAGTCAATCTCTTCTTGGTCCCGCTTTTCGAGCAGTTCCTTCGCACGTGCTAGATACTTCTCTTCGAGATGAAAAAGAGTTATATCGTTCTTACTGTCCTTCATATGGTTCATTATACATAAAAAATGTCGTTTGACCGCTTTTTTTTCTACCTGTAGAATGATCTCCATGAACAAATTGACTAAAAGCTTTCTCGAAGAGATATCCAAATTCAAAGATACAAAATGGATCGCCGAACTGAACCTTTTCGACGGTTCCTTTATGGACGACTTGTCCAGAATGGCCGGCTTTCTTCCTGATCCCGGGAAACTCTCCCTGGAGGAGCGTCTGGAAAGAGGATTGAGGAACTGGCTGGATCACAAGGAAAAAATAGATACTCCGACAGGACGGGAGAGGGAGCCCAAACCCTACCCATCCTCATTCTCCTGGCTCGATGCCGGAGGTGCCAGTTACGTCACTTCCGTGAAGAACCAGAAGTTCTGCAATTCATGCGTCGCTTTCGGAACGCTTGCCGTCGTCGAATCTATGGCCCGCCTGGAATTGAAAAAACCTGTCTGTCCCGGCGGGACGAAATGCCCTCCTGAGCTTTCGGAAGCCCAGCTCTTTTTCAAGAGTCCGGGAGAGCACAATTGCCTGACCGGCTGGAACCTGAGCGGAGCCCTGTCCTATCTGCAGGAAACGGGCGTCATTCCCGAATCGGATTTTCCCTACGAACACGATTGCGATGATAAGCCGCTGCCTTCAGGATGGCGGAAGAAGAGGACGGTTATCAGCGGGGACGTGACCCTGGAAACCCATTACGACATGAAAAACTGGATCGCCCACAAGGGGCCGCTTATATCAGCGGTACAGCTGCATCCCGGGCTGTTCTTCTACAAAAGCGGCGTATACCACCCCCTGACGGACTTCTCGCTGGGGGGACACTGCGTCGCCGTTGTCGGTTACGACGATGAAGAGGAAGCCTGGCTCTGCAAGAATTCCTGGGGCCCACATTGGGGAGAAAAGGGATATTTCCGAATCGCTTACGGCCATTGCGGCATCGATTCGCAGATGATAGGCATAGAGGGGTTCAAGACTATTTACACCGTCTGAGAGCGAAATAGGCGAAACCGTCGAACATGCCGGGATAGACATCCCTGTCCACGCGGCTGTCTATCAGTTCGAAGGTGTTACCGAAGAGGGATTCGATATCGCCGGCATTGAAGAACCATTCGCTCAGGTAGAGGTAGGGGTAGTATTGGGGATCATTTCCGTCCACCCCTTCCCCTCTGTGCCAGGAGCCGATAACCAACAGTCCTCCCGGGCGGCACAGCAGGGCGGCATTGGCTATGTAGGCCCCGCGCTGTTGGGGAGGGATGGCGTGGAAGCATCCGCAGTCCATTACCACGTCATAAGGTCCCGATTCGCCCAGTTCCGTTCCTTCCAGATCGGCGCATATGTCCTGGATATAAAAATCCCTGTCCGGATACAGTTCCCGGCAGTGGGCAACGGCGCTTGAAGAGAAATCGGTGCCGCAATATGCGGCTCCCAGCGATTCTGCGACCGGTGCGTTGCGCCCGTTGCCGCAGCCCACATCAAGAATCCTCATGGAATCGTCTTTCCCGCCATGCTTCCCGATGAGATCCGTCATGTTGGGATCGGCACCGGGGAGATCCCAGCCCGGCTTGTTTTCCGTTTTTCTGTATATCTCATCCCAGATGGATTTGTCGTTGAGCTGTTTATCAGTCATTAAGGAGCTCCTTTCGCAGCGGTGTTTCTATGGTTATTAGGGGAACGAAATCCCTGTTCAGCGCCAGAGCCAGATTCTGCTCCAGCGCGCGGTTCTGTTCGAACGAACCGTCGAGTGGGCTGTTTTCAATGAGCAGTTTCAATTCGGCCTCTGTGATTTCCCGGTTAACCGGCTGTCCGGCATTTCTCGTGTCCAGAAGGATCAGCTCTCCTCCGCCCGATCGCGCCGCCATCAGCCGGGGCCTGGTCAGGGGGCTGCTCCACCCTTCATTCCACCGGTCCACCGCGGCAGTGAATTCAGCCATGACCGATGGATCGTCGAATGTCTCCGCCTCATATTCGCAGATAAAATAGTTGGCAAGCTTTTCAAAATCCGTGTGGGCGGGGAAGACTCTTTTATAAGCCGGGAGAGGCCGGATGTTCGTGACGCCCCATTTGTCAGGGTTATTAAAGAGGGGGCTGAAGCGGGCCAGAGCCAGACGAAAAATGCCCATGGGAGGAATAAGATGGCTGATATGCGGAATCAGCTCCGTCATGGCGCGGTATTCTTCGGCTTTTTCCCCGGGGAACCCCCAGACGAAGTTCCAGTAGAGGCGGTTTCCCGCCCCGGTCGCTTCGCGCAGAAAAGTCAGGTTGTTTTTAAGATTGGTGCCCTTGCCCATTAGGGACAGGATATTTGTGGACAGGGTTTCTATTCCCGGCTGATTGTCCCTTATGCCCGCCCTTTCCATCGATTCCAACTGATCCCGGTTCCAGGCGGCCCGCTGCTCATAGTAAAGCGTCCAGGGGCTGTTTTTCTCTTCCAGCTGCGGTATGACTCCTTCAAAATGGGCTTTCGGCATAATCAGGTCGGCCATATGTCCGTAGCGGGAAGGATATTTTTCCATATGATCCAGTTCAGCCAGGATTCTATCCCGGGATTTTTCGCGGAAGCGGATTCTCTCGTCGGCATATCCGCAGAAGAGGCAGTGGCTCTTCTCACCCCACCAGCACCCCCGGCTCGTTTCGAGGGCAAGCTGGGCATTATCGGCTTCTTCGGGGAAATGGATTTTCAGCTGATCGAAGTACTCGTCGTAATCGGCCAGCGGGAGATCGTCCAGGTCGTTCACGGCCTTCCCCCTGATGATTCGCTCATCGGGAAGCTCTCCGCGGCTCCACTGCTCCAGAAAAGCGGGAAAGCTGTGTTCAGATTCGCCGGAAAAAATATAATCGATGATTTCTCCCTGCGGATCGGCCGATGCGATCCCTTCGGCCATAACCCCTTCGGCGTTGTATCCGCCCAGAAAGGTGACCATATGGGGATGGACGGCTTTCATGACCTTCATAATGGCGACCGAGGCGTTGGTCTGTTCGTAACTGCTTGTCAGTCCGACGAGTTTGCAGTCCCATGATTCAATCTGCTCTTTTAAAGATTCTATCCACTGCTCCGCTTTCCGGGAAAGCCTGCCCATCTCATCGGCGGGAGGGGGATCGGAAGGAGGATAGAAGACCTGAGAGAAATCGAGACTCGTCTCCTCTTCGGTTTTTCCCCGTGGAGGAAGGCTCCAGGCGGCGGAGGCGAAAACGGTCTCGCCGGGCAGTTCCGGTCCGCCGTTGCACAAGTTGCCGTATGTATCTCCCAGAGCGGCCGCGAAGGACAGATTCGCGTAATAAACCCCGACATCGAATCCGGCGCTCCGGCCCACGGCCTGAAGAGAGTGGGCGGCCAGCGAGGGAAAGTTGGTCATGGCGAAGGGAGGGACTATCAGTAAAATATCATTCATAAAAGATCCATTGTTTTCCGGCAGAAGGGAATGTCGTAAGGTTCGGTATTATGGGCCTGGTCAGAGGGCTTCATAAGCCCCCCCTTCCGGCAGTCTTCTATATGGGGGCAACAGGCGCATATCTCCTGCCCTTCGGTCCGGACGGCAGCAAACCGGGAAGAGTTGTAGATTCCCGCCAGATTGCCCGGCTCGTATGGTCCGAATCGGCGGTCCGACGAATGGTTGTCTCCTATGGTTCCGTCGGCGAAAATAAGAATCCGTCCCTCGCGGGAAATGGGGAGAGAGGGAGGAAGATGGGAAAAGCCCATTTTCAAAGCCAGAGCCGTGGAGAGGGGATTTTCCAGGATGTTAACGGCGTATCCGCCCATAACCATCAATGCGGTCATCCTGACAAGAGAGACATAGTCTTCGGGGCTCAGTTTGCGCTCCTCTCCTTCCGGTCCGCTTCGAAGCTGGATAAAAGTGATATCGCAAATTTTCGGATGTTTTTTAAACAGGTCGTCGGCAAAACGGGGAATCTGTTCCAGATTGTTACGATCCGCCACGGTGAAGACATGGACGGGGATTTCTTTTTCAAGAGCCTTCTCCAGTCCGCGCCGGGCAGCCCGGTAAGCCCCCGCTCCCCGAATGGCATCATGGTGTTTTTCCCCGCCGTTCAGGGAAAGGGATATTTCGACATTCGACCGTTCAGCCAGCCTCTCCGCCGCCTCGCTGTCGATCAAATGGCCGTTGGTGTTTATAAAGACCGAACCGTAACCGCGCTTCTGCGCTTCATCTATGACATCGAAAAGGCGGGGGTAGAGAAAGATCTCCCCTCCCGTCAGGTGCAGTCTCTCGAATCCCATCGCCAGGCCCTCGTCCATGGCTTCGAGCGCCAGAGAATAAGGCATATGGGTGAAACCCGTACTGTCGGTCCGGGCAAAGCAGTGAAGACAATTCTGCTGGCAATGGGTTGTGAGTTCAAGGGAAAGGGAGTGCTGTTCCATCGTCTATAAACTATCAGCAATAGTTGATTCGAGCCAGTATTTTTTACGGCTTTATTAATCCTTATTAACAACTACAGCTTCCAGGGGGATTTCAGGGTAAATCTGCCCGGGTACCGGAGGCATGGAATTGTAAACCCAATCTATCTCAATGATCCCGACCTTCATACCGGCGACTCTTCTTAAGCCGGAAAATGATCCGCGAAGCAGGACGCTCTCCATCTGTAACGACAGGGAATAGACAACAACGACAGAGCCTTTTTCGATCGTTTCAAATTCCTTCCCGTATTCACCGGGAGCAAAAAGGACCTGGTTTCCGTGACGGCAGAAAAGCTGCAAGGCCGGGAAAATAACGGGGTATCCCTCTTTATCGACCCAGGAAAGAAAACTGAGAGACGACAGGTTGTTAAGTAGTTTTTCCGTCCACCGGTTTATCGGTTTTTCCTTCCTGGTGCCCGCGGTAAACAGTCCGGTCATTCTTCCCGTTATGATCGAGGGCAATAGGGCGGGAATGGAGATTTTTTTTCGGGGATGAACGGTCCGGACATCGAGATAATGAGCCCGGTGAATCCCGAAATAGGTATTGTACCGCCACATGGGTTTCATGTTGAACTCTTCCAGTTCCTCCCCCGTGTCGGCTTCTCCCGTCCAGGACATTGTCCCCATCCAGTAGCTCATATCGAGGGTCAGAATCAGAAATCCGCTCCGGGGACGCTCCCTCAGATTGTCCTTGCTTCTCCCTTCGCAGAATTGCCCCAGAATGAGATGCTTCTCATCAGTCGCCTGTATGGAGGTTATTAATGAGACGTGGGGATTTCCGTCCCGATCGACTGTTGAAACTAGCCCTACCTTCTCATCTTTTTTGAAATCTACCAGATCATCCTTTTCGAATTTGCTGTCTGTCATTTTTTCTCCTGCTGTGCCGTCATACCTGTCCAGAGAACTTTCCCGCTGTCGAATCCCGCTTCTACGGCAGTCCGGACCAGTCCGTCCATCTCCTCTTTCTTCATCAAAGGGCTATCGGCGAATTTCCAAGTCTGTCCCAGCCGTGCGTATTTATCCTTACAGAGGTTATTGAAAGCGCAAATTTCCCATCGGTCTATTTCATCCTGATAATCGCGAAGAAAGCCCGCTATTCCTGATATATTGGCCGTTCTGGCCGTCGCGCCGGGAATCGCCGGAGTTCTGATCCAGAGCTCCTTCGGACCGACTCCCTTTTCCTTCAGTTCCATCAGGGCTTTGAAATTCGCCAGAATGATCTCTCTCTCCGCCCCGGTATATTCGCGGTGCAATAGGGGATTCGATTCCTTGAAATCAAAAAGTATCAGATCGATAAAGGGCAGAACCTCTTCCATTTTTTTCCACTGATAGATCCCGCATGTATCGAGTGTCGTATGGATTCCTCTCGATTTCAGCTTCTGAAAAACCTCTTTGACGAATTCGGCCTGCATCATGGCTTCGCCGCCGGAGATGGTTATTCCCCCTCCCGACTCCTCGAAAAAAGCTTCGTCCTTGAGAAGCTCTTCAACCAGCTGGTCACTGGTCCATTTTTTTCCCAGGATTTCCAGAGCGTTTGTCGGGCATTCATTGACGCAGAGACCGCAGGCCGTACAACTCTTCCAGTCAATTTCAATAGAGCTTTCAGTCATGGTCAGCGAATGGTACGGACAGACATCGATGCAGGAACCGCACATGATGCAGTTCGAACCGATCCATTGGAGCCTCGGCCTGGATGAAATGCTCTCGGGATTGTGACACCAGCTGCAGCGCAGGGGGCAGCCTTTGAGAAAGACAGTCGTTCTCAGCCCGGGTCCGTCTTCCGTGGACATGCGCTGGATTTCCAGAACCAGGCCTTTTATTTCCTTTTCGCTCATATTTTATCGTGGCTGAGACGGGCGATCAGTTCGTCCTGCAGCTCCCTCCCGATGCTGACAAAATAGGCATTGTAGCCCGTAACCCGTACGAGAAGATGCCGGTAATCCGCCGGATTTTTCTGCGCTTCTTTCAAGGTATTGGAATCGATCATATTGATCTGCAGAGCCGTTCCCCCGTTTCGGGCATACCCCTTGAGAAAGGCTTTGAATTTATTCCTGTTAGCCTCTGTCCCGAATATGGAAGGATTGAAACTGATTGTATGGCTGGCTCCGTTGGGAAGTATGTTCACATAGTGCTCCTCCCCGTCGACAAGTTCTTTGCCGCCCAGAACCTTACCGACCGAATTGCTGTTGGAGGTCGGTCCGTTCACATCCATCCCCGTTACGGGACAGATCGCATTGGAGAAAAACGTCCCCTTCGGTCGTCCGTCGGGACTGGCGGGAAGGATAAAGCCGTCGCCTACCCAGTAATTCCAGCTGAGCATGCCGGGACGGAACTGGCGGTTTGTCGATTTCGTTTTGTGCTTCCACACTTCATCGGTCCAGGCCTTCATGACCTCCCATCCCATCCGGTCGGCCTCATAATCGTCCACGCCGAATTTGGGGGCTTTGTTTTTTGCCTTTGCCTGAAGGATTTCATGCCCTTTCCAGTTATCTTTAAGGGCTTGAATCAGCTCTTCCATAGTGCAGATTTTATTGTCGTATACAAGGTATTTTACTGCCAGAAGAGAATCGACTGTTGATGCGTATGTGACAGCTTCCATAGTCGTGAAATTGATCTCCGCTCCGCCTTCCGTCACATCTTTACCCTGTTCGGCGCATCCTTTAACCAGACAGGAGAGATAGGGGGTCGGCGCCGTATCGGCCCGGAGGGACTCGGATTTCTCATAGAGGTTTACGCATCTCTTTACGATATATGCGGTCTGTTTCACGTAGGCATTCCAGAACTGATCCCAGGTCTTAAAACCGCATGGATCGCCGGTGCGCGGCCCGTCCTGTTTTACTTTTTCACTTTTCCCTGTCATGGGATCGAAAAAGGGAAAGAGATCCCGGCCGTTCCCGAATACCAGTTCCACGGCTTTGTAGAGATTGAGATTGTTATCCACCGTACCGGACCTGTCGTTCCCGACCATAGTGTTTTCCAGACACCCGACAGGTGCATAGTCCGCCAGATTCGATTTGTTGATCAAATCGGGAATTCCGCCCCGACGGGACTGCTCGTCCATTCCCGCCATGGATCGCTCATCGAAATTCAGCAGAAAAGGGGCGCCCTGGCTGGACATGATCATATCGACGATGATATTCATCAGTTTTTCCGGACTGTTCCTGTGAATCCTGATGTTGGGCTTGGGTTCCAGAATGGGCGACAGATCATCGATCACTTCCAGAATCAAATAAGTAAGATCATTCGTTTTATCCTCACCGTCAGGTCCGACTCCCGATAGAGTCAGAAGCTGGCCGTACCCAGCCGTAATCCCCTGGTTGCCGCCCACTTTGATAAGGGCGTCATAGGCCGTGTTGGCATGAACCCAGAAACAGCCGAGAACTTCTTTCGCATATTCCCGGTCCATTCCCTCCGCAATGGATTTTTCCCAGTATGGGTAGAGATACTGATCGAGCCTGCCGAAAGAGACACCCGGTCCGGGATAATTCTCATCGCTCATGATCAGCATATGGTTGATCCAGAGAGCCTGGAGCGCTTCGTGAAAAGTTTCCGGGGGATTAAAAGGGACTTTCCGCAGAATTCTCTCCATCTCCTCAAGCTCTCTTTTCCTTATGGTATCTGCTTCCTTTCGCCCCGAATCCCTGCAGAGATCGGCATAACGGGCCGCCAGATCGACGGCAGTCGTCGATGCGGTCATCATGGCTCTCAGCTGAGCTCCCTTCCTCCCTTTTTTTTCTTCTTCGGAAAGACTGCCGTAGAATTCGTCGAGCTCCTGCCGGACACCTTTCCATCCGATCTTCAGCAATCTCTCGTGACCGGGAATCAGATGGCCGCTGGTGGCGCCGCTGTTCCCGTAGCCGTGATCGTGAAACCATTTCATGGAAGCGCGGGTGCCCTGTTTTCCGTATACTCTACGGTCCCTGTCACGGGTTTCCTTTTTTGTCAGGCAGGATGATGTCTGAATATTGAAACGCCCCCCGGCAATGAGATCTCCCGGAAGGATCTCCACCGGCAGGTAGCGCACCATAACTTCGCGATTGAACCAGGCAATCCGCTCGGGAAGAGACTTATCCCAGAAATCATCACAAAGCTTGATTTTGCGGGCCGTCTGGGAAAAGGAGCTTCTGAAAGTCTGCAGAAAGGGATAGGTTTCAGGAACAATGTAATAGGTCAGCTCGTTATGCTGAAAGTCCCAGTCCTCGCCGGTGGTCCAGGAAGTATTCTCGTTATTCCATTTGCGGTCTGTGCCTTCAAAATAATAGTCTCTCAGCCACTTCACCCTCGACGAAAGATTTTTCGGTTCCTTAATTCCTGTTTCCATTGATATATTCCTTTACTGTTGTCTCTCCGAATGCGAGAATTTCTTCCATGATTTCTTCAGCGCCTTCCTTATCCTTTTTTTCAAAGGCACCGATCAGTTTCCGATGCTGTACCATTACCGTTTTCAGAGATTCTTCACTGCTGAAAAACAGATCGGTCAGATAGCGGTAGACCGGTTTGAAAGAATTGAATATGAGAAGAAAAGCGATGTTTGATGACATTTTCATTATATGATAGTGAAGCATGTAGTCCATTTCTGCCGATTGTTGCGGGTTTTCAGCACTGAGCTCCGATGCCAATTCACGAAGGGTTGCCAGATCTTTTTCTGTTGCCGATTCAACAGCTTTGGAGAGAGCAAAGAGTTCAATAACCTTACGGGCTTCAAGTAAAGCGTGCAAAGTCGCGGGATCCCAGCTGTCGGGATCTTTCATCATATGTATCAGTAAATCGAGGGAGGCATCCTGTAGATAATCGCTAACAAATGTGCCGCTCTGAGGCAGAGTTTCAACAAGTCCGAGCTGTTCGAGATTTTTAATGGCCTGTCTTACAGTCGTCCGGCTGGCACCGTACTTTTCCGCCAGTTTTCTTTCGGGGGGAAGTTTCGATCCCTTCCCGAAAGAACCGCTTAATATGGCTTTCTCTATTTGCAGAGCAATATCATCAGCTACCATTAAATCCTCACTGAAATTGGTTGGACCAATTTCAGTGTAGGTCTATTCTAGAGATTCTGTCAAATAAAAGTTCTAGCGTCTGAGAATTCGCTTTCCGTAAACCGATTCGACAAGACTGCAGAGCCTGTCGTCATTGATCCAGCTTTTATCGGGCGTACCGGAAATATCAAAGGCTTTCATCCTCGCCGAGTCAGCGACCATCTCCATGGCAAGATGGGCTTCCCGAAACGTAATGCCCTCCCCCTCCGCTCCGATGACATCGGTACTGAGGCGCACATAGAAACCTTCTGTTCCGGTTGTAACCTTCCTCAGAGAGTTGATCATAACTTCGCGCATTCCCAATAGATCGATATCTTCCATGGTGTAAACCTGAATATTGTGCTCCCGGATCAGCTCCACTTCCCGTTTTTCAGCATGGCGCAGACCTATGATGACTGTGCTTTCCGGTGAAATCCGGCTGGAGAGATTCAATTCCTTTCCGTTAAGCCCGAGAATATCCGCCAGAAATGTTCTGTCGGCGCCATGGGAATCCTCTTTCAAGAGAGCCGCTTCGGGTGCGAAAACCAGAAGTCCCGATTGCTTCAGAGCCGAGGCCATGCCTTTGATCCCTTCAATTGTTTTATTCTCCGCTCCGCCGATAAGGGGAATGATGTTTTCGCCGATGGTCCGGGCGATCATGCCGTCATTGATAGATTCGCCCGAGATTTCATATTCAAACCCCATCTCCTTCAGATGGCTGAGTAGAGTTTCCTCTTTAAATGTGGGGGAGTTGCCGAGAAGCAGTGTTTTTCCGGGCTTCATGGGACTATCGTCTCCTGTAAATGGTATTTTTTTAACGTAATTTGAAGTCATGGCCGCTAAAAGCGCGCCGTAATTGAGATTGAAATTCACTTTGTCGCCGAGCTTCAGCGGCTGACTTGATTCGGTTACATCGACGAGAAGGTGGTCGCTGGAAGCTCCCAGTATGGAGATCTTTTTGTCTACTGGGACCAGGCTGTCGATGACCACATCTTCCCGCCCGACGCTGAGAATGGCTCTTAGGATGTCGCCTCTGTCGGAAAAGACCGGCTTTTCCCCGAAAGCATCCATTCCCGTTTCGCCGATGGGAACCGAGGGTTTTTTCTTCAGTTCAATCACTTCAGCGGAAAGCTGGAAGGCGTCGTGATGGCATCCGGGCCAGATCGTGCCGTTAACCGTTTCTCTCCCCAGAGCTATAGACTCGCCCAACCTGAGGTGGTTGACCCTTTTGGGCATCCCCCCCTCCATTAAAAGAGGAAGTGATGAAGAGTTCCCTCCGGAGATAATCTTCAGTTCGATTCCGAACGCCTCTTCTATCTTCTCCGCATAGCCGACCAGCTCGCCCATGTTTTTTCTCGAAGGCAGGACACCTCCGAAACAGGTGAGATTTGTCCCGAGTCCTGTCAATTCGACGCCCGGCAGTTCTATCACTTCCCGGGCCACATCCAGTAGATCGGTAGGCCAGATCCCTTCCCGGAGGTCTCCGAGATCGACCATAAGGATTACCTTATGGATCTTTCCTTTTTTTTCAGCCGCATCGGAAAGCGAGCGGATGACCGAAAGCTCCGAATTGAGACTGATATCGACCGAGGTGACGATTTCCTCTACACGGGACAGAGGAGGAATCCGCAGCATCATAACCGGCGCGTTTATACCGCTCGAACGGAGTCGGCGTATGTTCTCGATTCTCGATTCGCCGATGCTGGCAACCCCTCCGTCGAGCATGGCCTGCGCCACCATGGGCATCCCGCAGGTCACCTTGGTCACTCCAGTAACAGAAATCCCCGAGGAACGGCAGAAATCGACGAGAGTTTTTGTATTTTCCCTTATTTTTTGTATATCAACCTGAATTTCCGGACCGGGCATCAGTTTCTATCCTCCAGATAGTACTCAAAAAGTTTGGCGGCATCTTCGGGATATTCAGTAGAAAGAACGCCGAGAGAAGCCATAATGTAAGTTTGATCAATCAGAACTTTAGGCAGAGCCGGCGGGAGAAGGTCGAACTTATGGCCGTCGGAAAAGACTTCGCGGATCAGTTCGGGGCCGATTCCCAAACGGGTAAGAGCGCCTCCCGTACCGATTATATATTTCAAAGCGGTGAGATCCCGCCCTTCGGCCATTGTTTTCTTACCGCCGCTCGCAAAGGAATCGCGGTACTTGCCCGCATGGCGATGCAAGCCTATCTTTAAAGCGGTGTAGGTCAATTCACCGACCAGTTTTTTTTCAGCGTCGGTCTGAGGAACGGGCGGCAGAGCCTGAACAGCTTCTTCCAGAGCTTCTTCCGGCAATCCCGTCCTCATTGAAAGCCGCTTTTTATCAGCCAGCTCATAGACATTCATCCGGTTGACGTAAACGCCGAGATCTCCTTCTACGGTTCTCTTCGCGTCCGGCTCCGGAGAAAGCTGTATCCGGCTGATTTCCTCGGACCCGTCGGTCACCGAGTGGACATCGGTCGTCGCTCCGCCAACATCGAAGGTCACCAGATCGCCCAGTTCATTCTTGAGGAACCGCGTCGCCTCCATAACGGCTCCCGGCGTGGGAATGACATGGCCATCGACGAGGCTGCGGATTTTTTCCATACCGGGAGCATGAATGATGTGCTCTTCAAAGACTTTCTGAATGACCCTCCGCGCCGGAAGCACTTCAAGCCGGTCAATCGAAGGGTAGACATTATCTACTATATAGAGCTTCGTTCCGGATTCGAGGAATATCTCCCTGATTTCATCGTGGTTCTGGATATTACCGGCATAAATGACGGGGATTCCCAGATTAAGTTCGGCGATCTTCTCCGCATTGTCCAGAGCCGTATCGCGTTCTCCGTAATCCACTCCTCCGGCGATCATAATGATATTGGGCTTAAGCTCAACCAGTTTTTTCAGATCAGTCCGGCGCATTCGGCCGGCTGTTATCTGGTGGATATTGGCACCGGCGCCGAGAGCCGCTTCCTTCGCCGCCCGGACCGTCATATCGTAGACGAGCCCGTGGACGGTCATGCGCAGCCCTCCGGCGGCACTGCTGGAGGCGAGAAAACGCTCCCATGTGAGTTCTTCTGTTTTGAGATTCTTTTTTAAATGATCGATGGCGCCTTCCAGCCCCACCGTGACATCGCCCTCGAGAACGGAAGTGGGGGCGAAGCCCTGCCCGGCAAGGCGGGGCTCTGCTGTTCCCATTCCGACAAAGGCGTTAACAACTGTAGTGGTGCTGCCTATCTCGGCAGCCAGGACATCAACTTTCACAATGCCTCTTTGATCACAGGCCTCTTTCTTCCCTGTTCTTGACAAGGAAAGTGGCGACCTGCGTACCGTTGGATCCTCTTCCGAATCCCTGGTCCACACCGTTTTCTCTGGCAATATCAGGCGTGACCTGTGTTCCGCCGGCGCAGAGGATCAGTTTTTCCCGAACACCTTTTTCCACGGCGTAGTCGTGAATCTTCTTCATATTCTTATAGTGTACATCATCGTGGGAGATAATGGTGGAAGCCAGGATACCGTCGGCATTGAGCTCGATGGCCGCATCGACCAGTTTTTCGATGGGGCAGGACGTACCGAGGTAGTGAACCTCAATTCCGAATTTTTCGATACCGCCGTGCTTGATGTCGATTACTTCCCGAAGCCCGACGGAGTGCTCATCCTGGCCGACCGTCGCCGCAACGATTTTCATCGGTTTCGCCTTAACGGCAGCGCAGAGCTCTTCGAAAGTCATAACTTCCGGAGCGGGAGGAACAACCAGCTTATCCAGATCGATTGTGTGCTGGAATTTTCCTTTGATCTCGACTCTGGTACCCTCGGCAGCCTGAAGAACTTCCGTATGGATGACTTCAACCTCTTCGAGACCCATTTTCTTGCCGACTTCAATGGCCGCATAATAGGCTGTCCGCTCATCGGTGGGAAGGAACATGGTGGTCTGCACGACGCCGTCGCCGAGCCATTCCATTTCAGGCTTCACGATATTTTTTTCGCGGAAGTCTTTCGTCTCCTCCATTCTGGTGTAGACGTTATCCACCTCATCGAGTTCATCGATAAATACAATTTTTTCGGGCTTCTCGAAAGTTCCGCCGCCGATGAGCGATGAAGGATCTTTTTCAGCTTCCGGGCCGTACTGGGCCAGGTTGTTGTATCCGAAATGAGCCGTTACGGGAGCCATGTAGTCATCGGCTCTGTCATAGACAGTTCCCACTCCGATACCGCCGTCGATATGGCGGACAATGGCATCATCATTTCGCTCCGGGTAGTAGCCGGAGTCGACAAAGAACCCCTGCTCCACCGCATTGAAATAACCGCCCGCTTCGAGCATCTCTTCCAGATAGAGTACGGCGCGCTCTTTCAACTCGCGGACCTTATCGGCCAGTTCGCCTTTATCCCGTTTGATCTCGAGCATTTCGGTCAGGCCGTCCATACCGGCGAAGGCCTGATTGGCCGTATCGGTACCTTCGATATTATAGATATGCCAGGGAACGTTTCTTCCTTCGTCGGGGGTAATGGTCGACTGGATTTCCGCTCTGGTCATTTTGGAGATGAGCAGGTTGAGCGTATGGGTGACCGTCGCTTCCCTAGTCGATGATCCCATGTACTTGGTGTTCTGCTGGGCTCTCATCTTGTATTCGGAGAAAACCTCTCTCAGCGCCACGGCGTAGGGCAGGTCCAGACGCATACAGGGCGCGGGAGGAGCTGTGGGAGGAACGGTGGAGAGACAGATATCCTCTTTTTTCATTCCCACTTTCACGGAGAACATGGAGTTCAGTCCGTGCTGTACCATCAGCTCGGGCATAACCTTCCAGGCATCGCGTGCCGTCGCGTTGGCGTTGTGGGCTCCGTCGATCTGAGCGATCCCCGCCCAGGCCATAACCTTCTTGGCCACTGCCGCGTCGACAAAGGAGCGGACCATGTTGATATTTCTGTAGAGAACGTTGTACTGGGGGTCCTGATGGGCTCCGTTCACACCTTCTTCGGCAAAGAGAACGGCGATTTCGGGACCGGCAACTCCGGAAACATAAGAGTGGTAGTTGATCGGTCTTCCCACTTCATCTTCGATCAGGTCGAGCGCCTTTCTCTGGGCTCTCAGCTGTTTTCTCGATATGGGGACGCCGCCGATTCCCTGGGGCGTTCCTTCGATCAGGCCGTCCATATGGCTCTGACCGGCGGTTCGGATAACCATGAGGTGATCAGCGCCATGCCAGGCCGCCATTCTCATTCTTCTGATATCGTCTTCAAAGCGGCCGGAAGCGATTTCCGTTGTGATAGTGCTTGTGGGCTGAGGAGCGATATTATTGAAGTAATGCCCTCCCGGAAGGGCTTCGTACTGTTCCAGGTTTTCCGATGTATCGTAAAACTCGAATTTTCCGATCTGTCTCTTCTCACCCTGGCCCTTTCTCCAGACCCAGTTACGGCGTCGGGGACGGTAGTTTTCCAGATCCTTCAGGATTTCCGGAACATTTATCTTTTCGTTTTTCTTCAGCTTATCCATTATTTCGCTCCTCCCTGAAAGAGGGAAGAGGTTTCCTCCCAGAGTTCGTTTTCCGCCAGCTTCAGTCCCGCCTCGCGGATTTCCATCCCTTTGGATTGGGCCAGCTTATAAACAAGGTGTCCCGCTCCGTGCTGGATGAGGTTCTTATCAATCGCTTTTTCGACGATTGCCTTACTCTCGATGCTGGAAAATCCCATTCTCAGAAGCACCGATCTCTCGATCGAAGGCGATGTATGTTTAGACGCCATATCTACGATGGGGTCCATAAGCTGACTGCAAAGCTCCCAGAATCTCTCTTCGAGCTGTTTTTCCGTCAGATCTTTCAGATGTTTTCTTCTCTGTTCAAAGTCATCTTGCCGTTCCACTGTTTTCCCTTCCTTGCATATGGTGAAGCATTTTCTTCACCGCGTATTTATTCAACTTGATTTCGTCTGCCAAGAATTGAAGATCTTCTTCGCCGACATCTTCGGGATTACCGACTTTAGCCAGGCAATTCCTTATATAAGAGTATTTAATTTTTTCCAGATCCAGATCGACGGCCCTGATCATCGAAGGATGCCCGGGAAGAATAATTGATTCTCCGGGAACTTCCTCTTCGGGGTTGCCGAAGCGGATCTCTATACCGTTTTCCCTGGCAAAGGAGAGCTGGGGCTGAATATGCTTGCCCGCTCCCGTATATTCTGTTTCCTGAACGACGACGACCTGGTCCTCATCCATTTCACGGGCAATGGAGAACGCCGCGGCCAGAGAAGTATTCCCCGCCGGACCTCTTTCGAGTCCCTCGATCTGAGCCAGAACCTCGGTCATGTAAAAAACCTCTCCCTGACGGACTGTCACATAACGATCCATATAGCGTAAGGGCCTCCCGGCCGAACGGGGAACATCGGACCGGTCGGGGTTGGTCGCAAAGGGGATTCCGAATCCCGTATGGCCTGTCGTGAAGGATTTCCTGTTGAACTGGCCGTCACTGGCCATATGAAGCCCCGACAGATCCACACTGGCGCCGATTATCCTGACGTTGTCAGCCCCGGCTTTAAGCAGCCCCCGCGCCGTACCGGTCAGATTCCCGCCACCGGCGTTTGTTACGACGACAGCATCGGGATCGCGGCCGATCTTCTCCCTCATCTGCTCCGCCAGCTCGTAACCGAGAGTTTCCACTCCGGCAATACCGAAAGGCGTGTAGAGAGAGGCATTGAAATATCCCGTTTCCTCCAGAAGCTGAAGGAAGGTGTAAAAAAGCTCCGGACCTACCGAAAGCTGAACGACTTCCGCTCCGTAAGCCTCGCATTTTCTCGCTTTTTCTACGATTTCAGGCTGGCCCTTCCATCGGGAATCATAACATTCCTGAACAATGATGCACTTAAGCCCCTGCATGGCCGCCTGGCTGGCCACGGCCGCGCCGTAATTTCCGCTGGTCGCGGCGATAACACCTTTATAACCGAGCTTTTTCGCATGATAAACGCTGACCGCCGCCCGTCTGGCTTTAAAACTGCCCGAGGGATTGGCCGCTTCGTCTTTCAAAAAGATCCTGGCCCCTTTTCCCGGCTCCGCTGTTTTCCGGCAGAGAGCCGTCAGGTTTTTCAGTTCATATACGGGAGTATTTCCCACCCCTGTGGATAGCTGTATATCCCGGATCTGATCGAGAGAATAGCCGACCTTCTCCATCATGGCTTCGTAGTCGAAGGCGATGGACCCCGACTCGAAACGGCTGTAATCGATCTGAACCGCGTCCTTCATGATCTCGCCCTTCCGGGACATCACTTCATTGTAATCCGATGCGCTCATCACTCAGCCCCCTCAAGTATGGATTTCACCTGCCTGCCGATATGGAGGATCTCCGGCACGCAGCTGCCCCACCCGTGATCGAACTGGGGATTGATCTCGATCATCTTTCCCGACAGCTTCCTGCCGATAATGGTCTCCACCTCGACCTCATCGCCGATCGTGGCGAAATCGTTGAGGAGAAAACCCTTGTCCCACATCTCCAGCGGAACTTCTTTCGTATCGTCGGGAACCTGAGGCGCCCTTTCATCGGCGGTCAGAATGACTTTATGAATCCTGACCCAGTCACCTTTTTTCGCATTCATATATTACCTCTCGATAAGGTTCCGCATATCGCCCATGATAGCCCGGGGAACGGGTAAGTCTATCATCGTCTTCAGTCCCGCTCTCGCATTGATAACATGGGGAATCATATTGACGCACATGGCGATGGTTCCGATCCCGCCGGGAACTTCGGGTTTAATAGCCATATGGATATCGGGGGTCCCTTTGATCCGGATATAATCTCCCGTATCGGTACCTTCGAGCTGAGGTTCAACCTGCTGGGGGTGGATCATACGGATCTTTTCCTGTCCGTCTACGTATCCGAATCCCTTCATGGCGCATCCGGCGATGTTTCCGGGCTGAACTTCAACATATTTCGTTTTTCTGTAAACATTGGAAACAATGGGTTCCATGGACTGCTTCACCGGCTCGCTCAATTTCCATCCGATGGCATCGGCGATCATATTGACCGACTCGTTGAACCCCACATGACCGGCCAGCGTCCCGTTTTTCACGCCGTTGGCGAATTCTTTCTGAGTGATACCGACACCCTGCTCTTCCATAACCGCAGGGCCGAAGGGAGACAGGCTGTTCACTCTCTCAGCTTCGATTTCATCCACATCGATACAGGCGCCTGTCAGAGTAACAACCAGGAGGTCCATAATCAGTCCGGGATTGATTCCCGTTCCAAGAACTGTAACGCCGTTGGCTCTTGCTATTTCATTGAGCTGCTGTGCCAGTTCGGGCTCCTGCGCCTGGGGGTAGGACATCTCTTCAGCCGTGGAAATGACATTCAGTTTATTCTCCAGGAGGAATTTGATTTTATCGAAAGCTTTGGCTGTAAAGGAATCGGTCGCGAGCAGGGCGATATCGACGCAGCCTTCTGAAACGAGAGCCTTGATGTCGCCGTTTATTATCACGTCCGATCTGTTTCCTTTATCGACACCGAGCACATCATACATGCTTTTTCCCACGCGGTCGGGGTGCATATCGCAGACACCCGTAATCTCAACGCCTTTCTTTTTCAGAAGCATTTCCGCCATGCCGCTTCCCATGGCTCCGAAGCCCCACAATAATACTTTAATGTTTTCCATATTGATTCTCCATATATTAAGTCCGAATAGTGTTACTACTACGATAGTAAACTCAGTATAATCGACCATTGTGACCTGTCAAGCGAATAGTGCCGGGACAGGTCAGTTTTTTGCCCTCTTAAAATTTATAAAACCGTATTATAATGAAATTCGGTAATTATGATGTTTGTGCCCGTCACTCTTCCAGGTTTCCTATCTCAGAAATTTTCAATACAAATCAGATTGTTAAAATATAACCGCTTCAGTTTTTTGAAGAATGGAGGATTTATATGAACATTGAAACAGCAGATGGGAAAACCAGTGAAAACGTCGGCAGTACTGAACTGAAAGAGATACTGGCCTCTCTCGACAGCCAAGTTGATTTTGCCATATTGAGTCATGATGAAAATTATCTGCAGTGCGCTTTTTCAACCGAAGGCTATTACATGGAATACCAGGACGGCACCGGTCACTATGAATGGACATCGGGACATGCTCCATATGAGAAGATGGAGGAAACATTTATCCATTATCTGGAAAATAACGGAGAGATTCCCGACCTATCACTTTGGAAAAAGGTATCCGGAAGGGTAAACCATTCAGGACAGAGCGGATTCTCGGGAAGCCTGATAGACCAGCTTAAAGCAGAGGCGAAACAGGGTTTAAAGCGGGCTATAAACAGAAAAACTTCCGGACTTGTGAGAAATACCCTGAAGAAACTGATAAAATGATGGCCAGATTTTACATCTTACTGATCTGTCTGTTGGTTTCATCTCCTCTTTCCGCCCAGTGGATTGACTTTAATGCCGCTCCCCGGACATCTCTCTGGGCTTCTTCCGTTTTTAAAGAAACCCTGGGTGGAAAAGTGGTGTCCTACGGTCCCGAAGCTCTCTTCGACCGGGACAGCTCCACCCCCTGGGTCGAGGCCGCAGAGGGAGATGGACTGGGAGAAAACGTCATCGTTCTGCTTCAAAGCGCTGTAACAAATATGAAAATCATTAATGGATTCGCAGCCTCGGAAAGACTTTTCAAACTAAACAACCGGCCTAAAACGCTGAAATTGACTCTTCTCGCCGGCCTAACCGCGCCGGGACTTGTTTCGGAAACAGACTATGTATTGTATTTCATTAAAGAGTTCCCCATTAACGAACGGATTTCCCTTAAAGATTCCATGGCAGAACAGCAGTTCGGATTCCCCATGGATTCCTTGAAACAGATGGATCTCTACCGCGGGGCTATCAATCAATTCCGCGAAGACTTTCCCGACTTCTTCAACATGATTTCCCTTGACCTGGATTTTGAAAGCAATAGCGAACTCTCTGATGCGGATTATTCCCTCATCATGGAAATATTCGGATTTTACGCGCTGAAGCTGACGATCGCCGATGTTTACAGGGGAGACCTGTACAGCGACACCTGCATTTCCGAACTCGCCGTCGATCTGGAACCATTTTTTTAACATTTCTCTTGACCGCCCGACAGAAGTGACATAATACTTATCTCAATAATTACTCTTGTAGTAGTAATTATATATTTTCTCTAAAACAGGAGATACGTAATGGAAGAAAAAAGCATTGTCGTTGTGGCACTGGGCGGGAACGCCATCATACAAAAAGGGGAAAAAGGCGATATCCATCAGCAGTTCGCCAATACCCGCAGCTCCATGAAAGAAGTATATAAACTCATAGACAAGGGGTACCGGGTTATCCTGACCCACGGGAACGGACCGCAGGTCGGAAACCTCATGCTCATGGGGGATAAGGCGAGGGATATTCTTCCCGAGACTCCCCTTGGCGTTGCCGATGCCATGACAGCCGGTTCCATGGGTTACATGCTGGAGCAGAGCCTTCAGAATATCATGATCGACAACGGAAATCTGAAAAACACCGTAACGATACCATCCCAGATCATGGTCGACCGCCGGGATCCCGCACTGGCCAATCCGACAAAGCCGATCGGCCCTTTCTACACGGAAGAAGAAGCCAACGCATTGAGAGAGGAAAAAGGCTGGATAATAAAAGAGGATGCGGGCCGCGGATACAGACGTTATGTTCCCTCTCCCTACCCGCTGGATATTGTTGAAAAAGAAGCGATCAGGACTCTGCTGGACAACGATTACGTCGTTATTACCGGAGGCGGCGGCGGGATTCCCGTTTATATCGATGAGAAGAAACACCTCGAGGGAATAGACTGCGTTATCGATAAAGACCTGGCCAGCATGAAGATAGCCCTTGCCGTTCAGGCCAAAGACCTGATCATCATTACTGGCGTTCCGGCGGTTGCCATCAATTTCGGAAAGCCCGACGAAAAAGAGCTGAGCAGAATGACTCTTGCCGAAGCGAAATACTATCACAGCGAAGGACAGTTTCCCGCGGGATCGATGGGACCGAAGATACTGGCCGCCATTGAGTTCGTACAGGCTAATCCGGAGAACAGAGCCATCATTACTGATGTTCAGAACCTGAAAGATGCGATTGAAGGTAAAGCCGGCACGATTATAACGGCCTACTGATCGGGATTGAAAAAGCGGGATTTCCCAAACGGGGATTCCGCTTTACAATTAACGGATATGATACCCCTGCCCCGCAAATTCAGGACAAACATTAAGGAAACATTCGGAGAAAAAGGGAGACTCTGGCTGAAAGATCTTCCCGGAAAACTCGATGAAATCTGCCATATCTGGAATCTGACAGAATGCAGGCCTGTAAATGATCTGTCCTTCAACTATGTTTGTACAGCCCGATCAGACCGTTTCGGGCCTGTTGTGTTGAAAATCGGTGTCGAATCAAGCGAACTGGAAAACGAATTCAGATCGCTGCGGTATCTGAAATCCATGCATCTCTGCCGGGGTCTCGCCTTTGACAGTGAAAGGAATGCCATGCTTCTGGAGAGAGTTACGCCGGGAGAGAATCTCTTCAGCCTCGATTCTCCGGAAGAGCAGATAAAAGCCGGAGCCTCTCTGTTGAAAGATAATGAAAATACTGAAACAATCCCTCAGGGATTTCCTTATTACGGAGACTGGCTTAAACGGTCTTTTCAAAAAACGAGAAACAAGCGCGCCGGCACGACGACTGTGGATGCATTTTTTAAAAAAGCGGAAATCTACTGGCTGGAACAGGCTAATCGATTGCCGGAGACATTGAACCATGGCGATTTCCACCATATGAATATTCTCAGAAATGAGAACAGAGAGTGGACAGTGATCGATCCACAAGGCGTTATAGGGTATCAAACAGCGGACTGCGGCCGCTTTATTCTGAATCAGCTCGGCAGAACCGATAATGAGAATAGAAGCGAACTTCTGACGGAAATGTCCCGGGTTTTCGCCGAAGCCCTGAAAACGACAGAGGAACTTGTGCTTAAAGGAGCCTATATCGAACAGATGCTCTCTTGCAGCTGGACTCTCGAAGGATTCATAAGCGAAGAAAAGGAACGGGATATAATTGAAAAGATGGAAGCCGCAGACAGACTTTACAGCAGCATACTGAATGCGCCTCAAGGAATAGAAGGATGAATGAAAACAGACGGGCGACCAGAGCCAGAATATATCTAAAGAACATTGACCACAATCTCGACTGTATCAGAAAACTGATCGGTCCGGAGAGAAAGATCTGTACCGCTGTCAAAGCCGATGCCTACGGGCACGGTGCGGTCGAAGTATCGAAGCGGGCCCTGGAATGGGGTGTGGATTTTCTGGCTGTAGCCACCGTTTCCGAGGCGATAATTCTCAGAGAAGCGGGAATAGAAGCTCCGATTATCCTTTTCAGCATAGCAATGGATAGAGAAATCGAACAGATCGTCAGCTACAATCTGACTCCCTTTGTTGCCGACCCGGTCTATACGAACAGAATTCATGAAGAAGCGGTCCGTCAGAAAAAAACAATAAATGTACACTTAAAAATAGATACGGGAATGGGGCGCATAGGAGTTCAGCCCGATGAAGCCGTTGATCTGGCCGGCACTATCGTCAGGTCGGCAGGAATGCGTCTCGAAGGAGTCTGCACCCATTTTCCCGTTTCAGACAGCCCCGAACGGGAAGATATCGATTTCACCAGAGAACAGATCCGCATTTTCAACCAGGCCGTTGAATCAATAAGAAAGAGAGGCATAGACCCCGGCATTGTCCATGCAGCCAACTCGGGAGCTATTATTGCCCACCCCGATGCCCATTTCGATATGGTGCGTCCGGGCATATGTTTATACGGGTACTATCCCGATCAGAGAATGGATAAAAGCCCGGCTGACTTCAAACCTGTCATGGAACTCATCTCCCGGCCCGCTTTTATCAAAAAAGTGAAAAGGGGAACATCGATCTCTTACGGGAGAACATGGAAAGCTCCCGCAGATACATGGATTGCCTCCCTGCCCGCCGGATATGCCGACGGTTATAACCGCCTGCTCTCATCAAAGGCGGAAGTCTCTATCGGAGGGAAACGTTTCCCCGTTGCAGGGAGAGTTTGCATGGATCAGTTCATGATCGATCTTGGCCCCGAAACAGATATCACGGTAAACGTTGAGGTCATTTTATTCGGCCCCGGTCAGGGAAGCCCCGATGCCGCTGAAATCGGCGGCATGACCGGAACCATCCCCTATGAGGTCACCTGCGCAATCAACAAAAGAGTTCCCAGAGACTACGTATAAGGGTCACCTCTGAACAAGACGAAAATACTGTGTCTGCTGACCTGTAGCCTTAATATCCCCGAAATAAATGCTTGAGGAACTGTAGACCGGATAAATATTTCCTTCTTTTGAACCGAGCTCGAGGAAGCGGCCCGCCTGAAGAAGGGACACAGCTTCGGTTACGCCATTTGCATTTACAATGTAGATTTCCGCGGATTGTCCGGTCTCGTTACGGATAAACAGATTCACATTCCGATTATTGAACTTCGAATACATATTACGGGGAAATGAGACTGGCACGGAAGCGCTGTATCCTTGGAAACTCGTTCTGTCCCGCGACACGTTGCGGGGTTCATCAGTGCCCAGCACAAGGACTTTCGCCTTATTCCAGAGCTCAGAGTCAGAGCCGTTTTCACCGGAGGGATCAGCAGGTGTCGGCTCTTCCGGCGAACCGTTATCAACTACCGTCACGGTACCATCGGCAGCTTCCGGATTCTCCGGCTGATCGCCGGAAGGAGGCACAACGACAACCGGCTCTTCCGGGACAGGGGCTTCCACAGGAAGAGGAGCCGCACCGGCAGCCAGGAGAAGTTCCACAATCCGGTCCCCCTGGGCATTATCGGGAGCCAGTTCTATTGGTCTGAGATTATCATAATTCACGGGATCAGGCGCCGCGCCGTAGCGGAGGAGGATCTCCACGGTCGCAACCGATCCGGTCCGGGAAGCGATATGCAGAGCCGTGTTTCCTTTCTTATCTACAGCATTCACAACCGCCCCGGAACGAATGAGCAGGGCTGATAAATCTGAGTAATTTTTTGAAGAAGTCAGCATCAGAGCCGTTACACCGTCAGCTTCTGTTGCATTGGGATTGGCGCCGCTATCGAGAAGTAAGCTCAGAACGGCTTCATTGCCGCTCTGTGCAGCCTGTAGAAGGAGGGGATGCAGCGGATCTCTCGAAGAGCGGACCGAAGCTCCGTACCGGAGAAGCAGATTTCCCATAGAGGAGAAACCCGAGGATCTCGCAGAATCTTTTTTCAGTACAAGATAGAGCATGTTTGTTCCGTCATGACTATTAATATCGGGATTGGAGCCATTGGAGAGCAGGAACTGAACCATAGGCTCATCGCCGTTTTCCACAGCATAAAAAAGCGGTGTTTTTCCATACATATCCCGGATATCGGGATCGATATTATAGTTGAGAAGAAGACCTGCCATTTCCACATTCTTCCTTTCAACGGCTATATGAAGAAGAGATTTTCTGGATATCAGGAATACATCTGTATCGGCTCCCCACCGGAGGAGGAGTTCAGCTCGTCTCACATCCAGTTTTTCGACAGCCTGAACAATAGGCAGCTTGTTTTTAATCGACGGGGTATTGGGATCGGCTCCGGAAGCCAGAAGCAGTTCTACAGTGGCCGCGCCGTCAGCCGGATTTATTTTTTCATTCAACGCGTAAAACAAGGGAGCGCCGAGAGTTGAACTGGGCTGATTGACAAGAAAGGCCGCTCCACCGGCCAGATAGGTTTCCACCAGCTGCCAGGCTCCGGCTCCCGCTGCTATATGAAGCGCTGTTTCGTTACTGGAATGAAGAGAAAGAGCCACATCTGTTCCCTTGTCCAGAAGCATGGAAGCCAGAACCGCCTGCCTGTTCTGTTTCAGCAGGTGGAGCGGTGTTCCGTTATTTTTATCGACGGCACGGGCATCGGCCCCTTTATCCAGAAGAAAAGACAGGGCTTCCGGCCCGGCAGCTGAAATGCTGTAAAACAATGCCGACCGTCCATCGTCATCGGTTCCTTCGATCGGGACGCCCAGCTTAAGGAGAATATCCATGAGAGACACATTCCCCTTTGAAGCTGCCAGCATCAACGTGGAAACGCTCCTGCGCCCCCGTGTCCGCATATCGCCACCGTATCTGATAAGAATGTCTATCATATCGCGCCGATCGGAGCCGGCCGCCAGAATCGCCGCCGTATTGCCGTCTGCGTTTTTCATATTGGCATCAGCCCCCGCTTGCAGCAGCACGTCCAGACTATCCGCCCTTCCGTATTGCACCGCTATATGAATCAGGGCATTGCCATCTTTATCGATTGTATCGGGATCACCGCCGTCGGCGAGGAATTTGCGGATCTCCTCTATATCTCCTTTTCTGACCGCTCGGACCTCTGCGGAAGCACAGGATCCGATAAGAACAAGGATTGTCAGACCCAGAATCAGTAAACTCAGCTTTTTCATAAAGACTCCCTTCAGATAATGCTAGTACCTATAATTTAAACCCCTTCAGTCAATCTATCCAATCAGCATAGAAGATGTGAGGAGATTTAAGATGATTTTCCGGAAAAAACCCGACGGAAAGCAGAACGTGGCTTCCCGGCGGGATCTGAATTATTAATTAAACAGCTTCGTCGGCGATCTCCAGATGAGAGATCAACCAGTTAGTCGTTTTTGCATAGGCGACAGGCATATACAGCCCGAGGGTAATAAGCGATAAAAGAGTCTGCCCGAGGAACAGGGAGAAACCTTCAACTGTTGCACCGGTGAATCTTACTTTACGTGTTTTTCCGGAAAGGGTATCGGACAGAACCGTGCGTTCTGCAATGTAGGCGAATATCTTAACTTCGGCCGCAAAGAGATAAAGACCCATTGTTATCATGCCGAGAAGAATCTGTCCGAAAATGAAAAACATGGCCCGCGGGGTGGATACAGTCAGCTTGATATCGTCATTGCCGAAGCTGTAATCCATCATCCATTTATATTCCAGTACGACCAGAAGAGAAGAGATGAGAAAAACTCCGACGAAGTAAACCACCCCCGCCAGAACCAAAGCTCCGGAATTCCCCTTGATAGCAGAAATATAAAGAGGCGTAACGATGGCGATTACCACGACTAATGGGAGAAAAAAGCCGACCAGCATATAAACAAAAAGCTTTCCCCCTTTACCATTGAAAGCGATAGTCTTTTCAGGATAGGAAGAGTTATCGGCTACAAACCGGTTATATTCAGCCGAATACCAGGGAGAGTAGATTCCCAGAGTTATGGCTGAAAGCAATATTCCCTTCAAATTCATTTTCATATAACCGCCGAAGGTTCCGGAAAAATCAAAAGGTTTTCCATCAAGGGATACCGCGGGAATAAATGAAGAGAGATACTGATACTGCAATGCGACAGATGCAATAAACAAAAGAATGAACATAAGGGCATAACCTGCCCATATCTCATGAAAAGCCATCTGAAAAAGACCGAAAATACACACGAGATAAGAAAGGAGATAAACAATCGCTTTCTTGAAAAGCTCCTTGCCATCTATACGGCACACAAATTTTTCTATCATACAACAAGCCTCCGAAATTATAGATTTAAACTATAAAACGACAAGAGGCAATTGAGAAGGGGTCTTTTCCGAAAGAATGATTTTTATAATGAGAATTAATCACCCGGAAAAGAAAAGCGATGATCTTGATAAATCAAGGATGCATCTTGTTATTGAGAGATCCTGTTTCAAATAAGTCCGTAGCTTTTCATAAGGAAGATTCCCAACCCCAGGGTCAAAACAGACCCGAGAGTCGTCAGAACAATGATTCCTGCGGCAAGATCGCTGTCACTCCCCATCGCTTTGGCCATTACATAGCTTGAGACGGCCGACGGCGAACCGAGCATGATAAATATAACTCCGAGAGACTCTCCGCGGATGCCGGCTGCCAGGAGAATGATCACCACCAGAACCGGATAGAAAACCAGTTTTATCAGTGCTGAAGCTAAGGCTTTGGAAAACTTCTCACTGAAAGTGGAGAAATTCAAAGATCCTCCGACACCTATCAGAGCCAGAGGAAGAGTCAGATTGGATAGATAGCCGGTAAAAGTCTCGAAGACTTTCCCTGTATCGATAGAGAGGAGTGAAAAAGGAAGGGAAACAATAACGGCTATGATAAGAGGATTGGTCACTATAGCTTTCAAAATCATCTTAATGGTTCCGGCGTTCTCTTTCTGAAGGGGAATGACCAGCGCCATAACAGCGTAAATATTGTAAAGAGGGAAAATCAGCACAAGAGATATGGCCGTTCTTGCGGCGCCTGAATCCCCGAATACATTAATAATGATCGCCAGCCCGACGATGGCGATATTGCTCCGGAAAGCTCCCTGAACAAAAGCGCCCCTTTCCGCTCCGTTTTTAATAAAGAAACCGGAAAGAAAAAATATCAGAAAAAAACCGCCGCTGACCAGAAAAAAGATTGTATAGATCTCCTTCCCGTTCAGAAGGCTCAGAAAATCAACTCTGCTTATTTTACTGAAAATGAGAGCCGGCAGAGCTACTTTGAAAACCAGCTTGGAAGAGACGTTTATAAACCCCTCGTCAATAAGCGCCAGTCTCCGGAGAACGAGACCTGTGAGGATAAGGAGAAATACCGGTAAAACAGCATTGACGGAAAATAGGAAACTGCTCAATGACCGTACTTCTTTCGGAGCTTTTCAAAATTCTTACCGAATATCTCATCGACTTTGTCTCCGAGATAATCGCTGACTTCGGCAATATAGAAATCGTGAATGATAAAGCCCTCGATCGACTTGATCAAACCTTTGTTTCTGGTCCAGACGGCCTGACAGGGTACGACTCCGCCCAGGCTGCCCGTAATACAGACTGATGAATCAATAACAAGATCGAGAGAACGCCCGACTTCATTGATATCTTCGAGATTCTCCGTACTGTGATAGTAGACATCGGCAAAATCCGGCTTGCCTTCTCCGTAGAGGAGAATATGAATTTTCACTCCCCTCTTTTCGGCTTTCTTAAAGGCTTTGTCCAGATACTCCAGCTCATGATCCCAGAGGCCGACAAATATATTGGTCTCGGCTTCGCCGATCAGTTGTTCCGCCATTTCCAGAGCTTCGGTCCGTCCCGATAGGTTCCAGACAGGATCGAAGTCGGCAGTGAATTTAATGGAATCGAGCTGCTGCTTCAGCTCCGATGTGAGTTTTGAATTATCGCGCCTGAGACGGGAGATAAGCTCTTCCGGCGATATGGGGGAAAACAGCTCGGGATTGGTGCCTTTGGATGTGACGTATCCTTTCTTAATAAGCCTTCTGGTTATATCGTATACCCGGGAATGGGGAACGCCGGAGTTTTTTGACACATTATAGGCACTGAGAGGGTGATCATTGATAAGGGCCATATAGACTTTTCCCTCGTATTCCGTAAATCCGAGATCCTTTAAATTCGAAAGTATAGTTTCCAAAGTCTTATCACTCATTTTTATCCAACCTGTAGGGAAGAGCATCTTCCAGTTTTATCATTTCATCTGTCAGCTGCCTGATCTTCTTTCTCAGTACGAATATGCAGCTGGTTATTTCATTTCTTCCTCTGACAATATCTTCGGCAAAGGCATGGCAGGTGGGTGCTCCGCAGGAACCGCAGTCTATACCGGGCAGATTTTTCTCAATCAGTTCAAGCCTCTGAAGCATCATCATGGCTTTCTCGTAATCATCATCGAGCTTCATGAAGTTGCAAGAAGTCAATTCTTCGGTCCATCGGATATCTTTCATGGGACCGCATTCTTCGCACACCACCCCTTCTTTCCTGTCCCATCTCTCCAGTATAATCGATTTGGCCACGTAGGGATTGACCAGAGTCATGGGGCCGCCGACGCAACCGCCGGGACAGGCCATAAGCTCTATAAACCGGAACTGATCGATTTTACCGTTTTCCAGTTCCTCGAGAAGGGCGATGACATTGGAAATGCCGTCTACCGAGATGACACCTTCCGTCGCCAGAGCTCTCGCCTCGCCGTCGATACGGCCCCATCCGATCCCCGCTCCTGAAGCCATAGCCAGTTTTTCCGTTTCCATATCCGAAGCAATAAGCCGCTGCAGACTGACCTGAATATCCTTGATTCCGATGACAGCGTCGACTGCGGATTTCTCTTTTCTGTGGGGATCGCGGATCTCCGAGTATTTGGCAGCACAGGGAGATATGAAAAAGACACCGACTTTACCCTTATCCGAACCGGCACGGTTTCTCGCAATCTGTGCAGCCAGCTCCATGGGAGAGATAAAAGGGATGATATGATCGATCAATGAGGGAAAGCGAACCTGGACAAGACGGACGACCGCGGGGCATGAGGAAGAAATAAAAGGTCCGCGCCCTTCGTTCCTGCTGAGAAATTCATTTGTTCGCTTGGTTATGATTTCCGCTGCGGAGGCCACTTCGAAGACATCATCGAAGCCGAGATACTTCAATCCCGTAAGAATCCTGTCCGTGCTGATATGGCTGTCGGCAATCCCGTAAAGAGAAGGCGCGGGGATGGCTATTTTATAATCGTAATCATCTATGACCGATAGAGGATCAGAGATGGCGATTTTGGCATTTGACTGACAGACCCTGATGCACTCTCCGCAGTCGAGACAGCGATCCGAGATAATCTGGGCTTTGCCGTTCTGAACCCGTATGGCTTCGGTCGGGCACCGCTTTATACAATTCGTACAGCCAATGCATTTATCAACTATGAGCTGAACCGATTGCTTATACATATCACATTTCCTGTTATTTCAATTTGACGACGATCGTAACAGTTGTGCCTTTTCCCACTTCACTTTCGATCGTCAAACCATCGGAGTTTTTCTGAATATTGGGCAGCCCCATTCCGGCACCGAAGCCCAATTCTCTCGCTTTGTCGGAAGCCGTTGAATAACCGGCTTCCATAGCTTTATCAATATCGGGAATACCGGGACCTTCATCCTTCAGAATGATGGTGATGACTTCCGGAGTAATGGTAACGTCGACAACTCCCCCGCCGGCGTGGATAACCATATTGATTTCCGCCTCGTACATAACGATGGCAGTTTTTCTAACTATTAAAGCGGGAAGCCCCAGCTGGTTCAGCTTCTTCTTGATCGCCCCCGAAGCGCTGCCGGCCATGGAGTAATCCTCACCGCAAACATCAAAGTGAAATTCCATAAATAATAAATCCCAAGTAATCCGATCGGTACTGCTCCGCAGTCCACAATAAGATACTATACAATAGCTCAATGAGCAATGAATTATCCTTCCAAATATGGGGGATTAGCACCCGGCACTTTAGCAACAATAAAGATATTTAAGTATTATTTCAGATTTTTGGATTGCTATTGTTGACCATTTTTTTTCAATAAATCATAATGTTTTTCAATTCCGGAAGGTTTTTAGACGGATTTTTGTCCAAATATCGGCTTTGTTTCTTCCAATAGAAAGAAAATAGAGCGAAAAAAACACAACCCTCTGAAAAACACCGGGAAATTTTGTAGAAAGAGACAGGATTGTATATGAATTACTTCAATACCCTTTCACTGCGTGAAAAAATCAGCCAGCTCGGAACCTGCCGGTTTATGAGCCGGGACGAGTTCAACGGAGCGGACAAGCTCAAAGGAAAGAAAATCGTTATAATCGGATGCGGAGCCCAGGGTCTGAACCAGGGACTGAACATGCGGGACAGCGGACTGGATATTTCCTATGCGCTCAGAGAAGGGGCTATCAGGGAAAAGAGACAGTCCTGGAAAAACGCGACGGAAAACGGTTTTACAGTCGGGACATATGATCAACTTATTCCCGATGCGGACCTCGTCCTGAACCTGACTCCCGACAAACAGCACAGCGCTGTCGTCAGCGCCGTCATGCCTTTAATGAAGAAAAATTCCGCCCTTGCCTACTCCCACGGTTTCAATATTATTGAGGAGGGTATGCAGGTCCGTGAAGATATCACTGTGATCATGGTCGCCCCCAAGTCTCCCGGATCCGAGGTCCGTGAAGAATACAAAAGAGGATTCGGTGTCCCGACCCTCATAGCGGTCCACCCTGAAAATGACCCCCGGGGAGAAGGTCTCGAAATGGCCAAAGCCTATGCATCAGCAACGGGAGGCGACAGAGCCGGAGTGCTTCAGTCATCCTTTACGGCAGAAGTAAAATCAGACCTGATGGGTGAGCAGACCATCCTCTGCGGAATGCTGCAGGCGGGCTCGCTTCTCTGTTTCGATAAAATGGCCGCCGAAGGAATCGATACAGCTTATGCGGCCAAACTGATACAGTTCGGCTGGGAAACCGTTACGGAAGCCCTGAAACACGGCGGAATCACCAACATGATGAACAGGCTTTCCAACCCGGCCAAGATAAAGGCCAATCAACTGGCAGATGAGCTGAAAGATATTCTCAGACCCCTCTACTACAAACATATGGACGATATCATAAGCGGCGAATTCTCCCGCGTTATGATGGAAGACTGGGCCAATGACGATAAAAACCTTCTGACATGGCGTGAAGAAACCGGAGAAACAGCTTTCGAAAAGCAGGATGCCGGTACCATGGAAATAAAAGAACAGGAATACTTCGACAACGGCGTCCTTATGATTGCCATGATCAAATGCGGTGTCGAACTGGCTTTCGATGCCATGACAGATTCGGGAATAAAAGAAGAGTCAGCGTACTACGAGTCGCTTCACGAAGTGCCCCTCATTGCCAACCTGATCAGCCGGAAGAAACTCTATGAGATGAACAAAGTCATTTCCGACACAGCGGAGTACGGCTGTTATCTCTTTGCCAATCAGGCGATTCCCATGCTGACCGACTTCATGAAAGGGGTTAAAACCGATGTTATCGGAAAGCCCTACTCGCCTGAAGACTCTTCAGTCGACAACGTCGAACTGATAAAAGTGAACGAAAGCATTCAGAATCACGGCGTCGAAAAGATCGGAAAAACTCTCCGCTCCTACATGACGGCAATGAAAGCCATAATTTAATTTCACTTTGAATCTCCTTCTTCCAGGAGGCTGTTTACGGACAGCCTCTTTTTTATTTAAACATGAGTTCCATCGTCAGTTCACCGAGTCTGGCAACGGCATAGCTGATGCTCCTGCTGTAGCAACCGGCGTCAAGGCGAATGAATCTTCTGAAAAGATTATTCTGGGAAAACAGACCTCCGGGAACGATGGCGATGTTCTCATTAATGGCTTTTTCATATAAATCGAGTCCCGACACATTACCGGGCAATTCCACCCAGAGAGTATAACCGCCTTTGGGATCGGTCATCTTCGTACCCTGCGGGAAAAATTTTCTGACATCCTCTCTCAGCATCTTCATTCTTTCTCCGACTTCGCTCCGGAGCTTTCTGAGCTGTTTGTAATAGCCTCCTGATTGCAAATAGTTCGACAAAAGAAGCTGGGATATGGTCGAAGTGCATATGTTGGATCCTATTTTATGCTGAATGATAGCATCCTTGAATTTTCCGGGAACGATATATCCCACTCTCAATCCGGGAGAGACTGTTTTGGAAAAAGACGAGCAGAGAACCGTATTGCCGCTTTTATCATAAGTGCGGCAGGTGGAGGGGCGGGTCCCCTCGAAATAGAGATCGCCGTAGACATCATCTTCGAGAAGCGGAATTCCCGCAGTCTTCAATATATCTGTCAGCCTCCGTTTGTTTTTGTCCGGAATCACGCTCCCTGTGGGATTATTGAAATTGCTTATCACCAGACATGCCTTTACTTCATTGTGTTCAATTCCGTATTCGAGAATGTCAAGAGAGATTCCGTCATCGGGATCTGAAGGGATCTCCAGTATTTTCAGTCCCAGATTTTTAAAAGTAAGGACCAGATTGGAATATATGGGAGACTGTACCGCGATGGTATCTCCGGGACTTGTTATTGCACTGAGCGCGAGAAACAGAGCTTCTTCACATCCGGAGGTGATCAGAATGTCATTAGCTGTCAGCGTCAGACCGCTGTCCAGCAGCTTTTTGGCTATGACATTCCTCAATTCCGGCATGCCTTCCGGAGGAGCATACATGAGACTCTGCTTCTTCTGATTTTCCGTCATGGAGGATATAAGCGAACTGAAATCCTGAAGAGGAAGGAGCGAAGGAGAGGCAGTCGCCATTCCCAGAGGGACATACCGGCTGTCCATGACTTCTTCCAGGATCCTCTGAAACATGAAGTTGCCGGTGATTTCCAGCGTATTGGGTCTGAAGGAATGTGCCGGATCGGGGATCTGCAGCTTCCTGACATCTATGTCTTTGACAAAATACCCTCGATGGGGACGCCCCTCCACAAGCTGCCTGCTCTCAAGTATGGCATAGGCTTCTTTTATCGTATTGATACTGACCTTTAAATTCTCGCTCATTTTTCGTATGGAGGGAATTCTCGAACCGGTTTCATACATTCCCTGAAGAATGAGAGATTCAATATCATCGGCTACTTTCTGATATAGAGGCTGCTTCTTTTTCTCATCATGTGAACTCATTATAGACAGAATAGCACAGTTTTGAGTCCTTTTGGGTACAGTTTTTTCATTTTTAAAGGACACAGAACAACTTATTGTGCACTGTGCCCATGAACTTTATAAACTTCTGGGGCTTTCTTTCTCGACAATAGGATATTAGCATTAATTCATATACCGGGAAATGGTAGGAAATTCTTATGACAGAACAAATCAAGGGGATCAGAAACCTCATCGGCAACACCCCTCTTCTTGAAATCTCTTTTCTCTACAGAGGCGGGAAAAGAAGACTTTACGCTAAAGCGGAAAACTACAACCTTACAGGAAGTATCAAGGACCGTATGGCTCTTCATATTCTGAGAAAAGCCTATGAGAACGGTTCCATAAAACCGGGAGACAGAATCATCGAAGCGACAAGCGGCAATACGGGAATCGCTTTTTCGGCGATCGGTCGGTATCTTGGCCATCCTGTTACGATTTTCATGCCCGATTGGATGAGCAGGGAAAGAATCAATCTGATAAAGAGCTTCGGAGCCGATATCATCCTGGTTTCAAAAGAGCAGGGAGGATTCCTCGGAAGCATAAGAATGGCTGACGAACTGGCGGAAAAAGAAGGCGGTTCTTTCAGGCCCCAGCAGTTTGATAACAGTGACAACACAGAAGCCCATTACATTGGAACAGGTCCGGAGATCCAGATGCAGCTTGAAGATTCAGGCCTTCTCCCCGATGCGTTTATTGCCGGAGTCGGTACCGGCGGAACTGTTATGGGCACTGGAAAGTTCCTGAGAGAGAGGAATCCCTCGATTAGAATACATCCACTGGAACCTGCCAATTCACCGACTCTGTCCACAGGATACAAAACCGGCGCACACAGGATTCAGGGCATATCTGATGAGTTCATTCCCTCCATAGTCGATCTGGCCTCGCTCGACGAAATCCTTTCCGTCGACGATGGCGACGCCATTATTATGGCCCAGAAACTCGCGCACCTCGGCCTGGGCATCGGGATTTCATCGGGTGCGAACTTCATCGGCTCGGTCATCGCCCAGGACAGGCTGGGCGGGGACAGTACGGTCGTGACTGTATTCTCCGACGACAACAAGAAGTATCTTACGACAGATCTTTCGCGGGTTGAGCCTGTCAAAAAGGGATATATATCCACGGAAATAGAACTTCTGTCAGTTCGAACCCTGAGCAGAATCTGCACGTTGTGCGGAAAAGAGTCAGAGGAATCAGCCGTCTGATGGTAAAGGTTTCCCGTACTAATTCTAAAAATGGCAAAGGAGATTTATATAAATGGCAAACAAAATAACCATTGATTTCAAAAATGGATTTAACGGCATATCCAGAAATGGAACCGGAAACAAACTAGAAGTGGCAGAGGACAAGTGGCTCCCCTATGAACTCCTTTTTACTGCACTCGCTTCATGCATGTATTCTACTTTTCTCGATGTAATCGAAAAAAAGAAACTTGAATACGAAGAAGTGTCCATAACGATCGACGGAGAAAAAAGAGAAGAAATCCCGGCTTTTTTAAAAAAGGCCGAAATCGTTTTTACTGTTACGGGGGCTGCACAAAATGATGAAAAAATCAAAGCCAGATTTGAAAAATCACTTCAACTGGCAGAAAAATACTGTTCGATCTACAACACACTGACAAAAGTGGCTCAGCTGCAGTCGGTCATATTATTCAAGTAACTAAATATCGGAGGACAATATGAATTGGGTAACAATTATTCCCTGGCTTGTAATTTTTGCAGCCTTGCTCGTAATTACAGGGATCCTGGAAAAAGGTACGAACCTGACATTCTCTACAAGGGTTTTCATAGCCATGATACTCGGCATGATACTGGGACTGGCCCTTCACTTCTGGGGTCACGAAGAAAACACAGCCGAAGTGAGAAAATGGTTTTCACTTATCGGTTACGGTTATGTGGATCTATTGCGGATGCTGATCATCCCGCTTGTTCCGACAAGCATTATCGTCGGCCTGATGAACCTGAAAAGCCAGAATGAGCTGAAGCAGATGGGCGGACGAACCATCGGGATGTTTCTGACAACGGCGACAATCGCCAGTATTCTCGGCCTGGTTCTCGCTTCAGTAATGAAAATCGGAAAGGGCATCTCCACGGAGGGGCTTCAAGCTCGCGAACCCGAAAGAATCGTTGACGTCATTACCCAGCTGAGAGGATTCATTCCTTCCAACCCGGTCAGTTCCGCCGCCAATACGGACATGATTCCGCTGGTGGTCTTTTCCCTGTTCATCGGAATCGCCGCCGTCATAGCCATCGGCGAGAAACCGGAATCTGTCGAGCCCTTTAAGAATTTCATGAATTCCCTTCTGACCATTGTCATTAATGTCGCTCATCTGGTAATCCGGCTGACACCCTACGGTGTAATCGGTCTTATGGCTTACTGGATGTCTTATACGGGCATAGCCGCGATCTCCCATCTGGGTCTTTTTGTAATCGGAATCGCTCTGGCCTGCGTTATTCATATCGTCATCGTTTACGGAGGAATTCTATATGCCACGTCCAGGGTCAATGTAGTCAAATTCATCAAGGCCGCTTCTCCGGCCATGATTCTGGCCTTCACATCCCGGTCAAGTATGGGAACTCTTACCCTGACAGTCAGCACGATGATCAACCGGCTGAAAGTGAATTCCAAAGTAGCCAACTTCGTCGGTCCAATCGGGGCTGTTATGAATATGGATGCCTGCGGGGGTATTTACCCGGCCATGGTTTCCATATTCGCAGCCAACGCCTTTGGCATAGAGCTGACGGTCATTCAGTATCTGACGATAATAATCGTCTCTATTGTGGCCAGCATCGGCAGCGCCGGCGTTCCCATGGGAGCGACAGCTTTTACAGTCATAACGCTCACGACTGTCGGTCTGCCGGTTGAAGCCATCGGTCTGGTTGCCGGAGTCGACTTTATCGTTGATATGTTCCGGACGGCTACCAATGTGACCGGAGACATGATGACTTCTGTCGTCGTCGCCAACAAGCTGGGAGAATTTGACAGAGACGCTTTCAATTCTCAGGACTTCAGTGAAAAATCTGCTGTTGAGACAGCATAAGCCAGGAGGGAAAAATGAAAAGAAATCCGCTACTGCTTTTAATAGGCATGATAGTTGTAATCATCTCAATGTCATTCGTAATTATATACCAGATTGCCAATGCCCCGCCGCCGCCGATGGGATCCGACAGGGAGGGTGGTATCATTTTCGGAGCCCCGGCAACGGAGCAATCCTCATCGATTTCCAATTCGGAGTTCGTTCCGGCTGCGGAAAAACCATCGGGCAGCGACAGCTCATGTGATTGATATGACATGAAATCACAATAATTAGTTTTTAATTTTTGCCAAGTATAAAAGGAGACAGTTTATGAAAATGCAAAAACGGTTCGTCAGGGTTCTTGTTCTTTTTCTCGGGCTCTTGATTTCAGGAGGGGCTCTGTGGGCCGGTGGACAGCAGGCGGAAGAATCTCAGGCTGAAGCCGGATCGGAAATGAAAATGGAAGCGCCGGTCGATAAGGGTGGAATCAACGATACTTATGAGTTTTTCAACAGCAATGAGTATGCCCACCTCAACGATCCAAACCCGGTCTACAAGACAATGACTTATGACCAGATGATCAAACTCTTTGAAAGCGAAGGCACCTATATGGTTCTCTTCGGCGGATCGTGGTGCGGCAATACACAGGCTGTCATCGGGCAGATCAACGATGTGGCAAAGGAATACGGTGTAAAAACGATCTATAACTTCGACTGGAGGATAGATGGAAAGAGCGGCGCAGCCCATTTAAGAGATAACAACAACGAATTCAGACACCTCTACGTAGACATGGTTAATACTTATCTTCCCAATATCGTCACCATAGCCGATAGAGAGAAAAGCGGTATCCGCTATACGAACGAAGCGGGCGAAGAAGCTCTGGCCAACAAAATGTATGTCCCGTTTCTGATGGTTTACAACAAGGACAACAAAGACGCCAACGGCAATCCCGCTCCCATCGTGGCCCAATACGAGGAAATGTTTGTATGGGAAGACGATTTTCAGACCGATGGAAAAGACGACGAGGAAAAAATCGAAGCCTACCGCCGGACCATACGTCCTCTCTTCGATTACATCTCCAAAGACGGCGTGGCCCAGCTCGACTACATGACTGACTTCGACTACTTCTCCACAGCATACAATGCCAAGGCCGGCACAACGATTCTCGATGAATCGGACAAGCCCTGGGTAATCGAAACCGCTTCCTATGTTGAGACGACAAGAATACTGGACAGCGAAGGAACCTACGTTTTCATATTCGGTGGTCCCTGGTGCGGAAACACACGGGCCGTCATAAAGTACGTCAACGAATACGCGAAGAAATACAATATAGACACGGTCTATAACTACGATACCAGATTTGACAACAGCAAATACAATCTCCGTGACTCGAACAACCCCTTTGCCTACCTCTATGTGGATATGGTCAGGAAATACTTCCCCGGCATTATTACAGAGACACCGCTTGAGAAAGGAATCAGATACACCAATGAGGCCGGTGAAGAAATCGTTGCCAACAAATTGTGGGTTCCCTACGTTTTCGTCTACAACAAAGACAACAAGGACGCCTCAGGCAATCCCGATCCTATCCTCGGACAGATAGAGCTCATGTACACATGGGATAACATCCAGCCCGATTATGTCGATGAAAACGGCGTAAAAGGAGCGAATTACAAGACTTACACAGAGGCTCTTGACGCTCTGTTCTCTCTTGTAAAATAAAATCAGTCGCCAGGCTTAACATTGAGGTTTTCATACCTTCCCGGATCCGGGTCGGTATGAAAATCTTTTTTTTTATTCGAATGAGATTAATTGTGGTGTATAGTTTTAGCATAATCCGAGGAGACTTAAATGAGAAAAAAACTAACTATATATCTGTTGATTATGCTGCTGATTCCTGCGGTTTTTCTTCAGGCGAAAGGGACGTCGGAAGGGATTATTCCCGACGATCCCGACATAATCAAAGGCGTTCTGGATAACGGACTGTCTTATTACATCCTTGAAAATGACTACCCTGAAGACCGGGCCATATTGCGGCTGGCGGTCAAAGCCGGGTCGGTACTGGAAGATGAAGACCAGCGCGGCCTGGCCCATTTTGTGGAACATATGGCCTTCAACGGCACCGACGAGTATTCCAAAAATGATCTTATCGCCTACCTTCAGTCTCTGGGCCTGGAGTTCGGCCCGGATATAAACGCCCATACCTCATTCGATGAGACCGTTTACAAACTGCAGGTCCGCACGGATGTGGAGGAACAGCTGCTGACCGGACTGGACGTTCTCAATCAGTGGGCATTCCATCTCACCTTCGATCCGGTCGAAATCGAAAAAGAAAGAGGCGTCATTCTCGAAGAATGGAGACTGGGACGGGGCGCCCGTGCCAGAATGCTCGATAAAGCCTTCCCCGTTCTCTTTAAAGACTCACGCTATGGAGAGAGGCTTCCCATAGGCCTGACCGATGTTATCGAAGGCTGTTCCCATGAGAGCCTTACCCGCTTTTACCGCGACTGGTACCGTCCGGATATGATGGCTGTAATTGCTGTAGGGGATTTTGACGGCAGAAAGATAGAAGAGGTTATTAAACAGACCTTTTCTCCCTATACGAATCCGGAGATCAGCCGGGAAAGAGATGAATTCAATGTCCCGGGGCACAGCGAAACACTATTCTCCATAGAAAGCGATCCCGAAGCCACATCATCAATGATTGAAGTTCTGACAAAATACAAACAGGAACAGATGCGCATCCCATCGGATTACCGGGGCAAAACGGCCGAAATGCTGTTCTTCAATATGCTCAACAGCAGGCTGGACGAATTGGCCCGCAGTGAGAATCCCCCCTTCATCCAGAGCTTCGCATATACGACTTCTTATGCCAGAGCGACTGATTTCAGCTCAATAGGAGCCCAGACGGCTGACGGGAAGCTGGAAAAGGGCCTTTCAGCCGTTCTCAGCGAAGCGGAACGTGCACGCCGTTACGGTTTTACTCAGGGAGAACTGGACAGAGCGAAAAAAGAACTGGCCAGCCGCATTGAGCGTTACTACAGCGAAAGGGACAATCTTGAATCGGTCTATTTTGCCGAAGACATGGTACAGGCTTTTATGAACGGTCTCCCTTTGCCGGGCATTGAAACCGAAGTTGACCTTTACAACCGCTATCTCCCCTCTATTACCATGGAGGATATAGATGGGTTGGCGGAAGAACTTCTCAGCAGAGAAAACAGAGTTGTTATGGTCACAGCTCCCGCAAGAGAGGGGCTGGAACTTCCTGATGAGGAATCGCTGACAGAAATTTTCACAAAGGTGAGAAACAGCGAGATATCTCCCTATGAGGATAACTTCAGCAGCCGCGATCTACTTTCTTCGATCCCCGCCGGAACACCGGTGATAAACAGGGAGTTTTACAAAGATACGGGGATCACTCAGTGGACCCTGGAAAATGGTATCAAAATAGTATTGAAGCCGACGGATTTCAAGAAGGATGAAATTCTTTTTACCGGATACAGCCGGGGGGGAACTTCAAAAGCAGAAGATGAAAATTATCTCTCGGCTCTTTTTGCCTCTTCGCTTCCTTCGATCAACGGAATCGGAGATTTTAATGCTGTCGAGCTGGAAAAGCAGCTGGCCGGCAAACAGGCAGGAGTCTCTCCCTATTTCAGCGACTTAAAGGAAGGTTTCAGCGGTTCAGCCCGTCCCGCCGATCTGGAGACAATGTTCCAGCTACTTTACCTGACAGCAACAGCACCCCGTTACGACGAGAGCGCATGGACCCCTTTCATAGGTCGCGTAGCCGACTCTCTTGCCAACAGGGATTCCGATCCGCGGCAGCGCTACTCTGATCTCATAACCTCGACCATGGCTTCGGATCATTTCCGCACCAGACCCCTTACGGCCGAACGACTGACAGAAGTGAGCCAGAGCGATGCATTGGAATTCTACAAAGACAGATTCTCAGATTTCAGCGATTTCACATTCTTTTTTACCGGTAACTTTACCCTCGAAGACATTGAACCTCTGATTTCTACATATCTGGGGGCGCTTCCCTCTACCGGTAGAGAGGAGAGCTGGGAAGACAGGAATATCCGTTATGCCGAAGGCAAAATATCCGAATCCCTGGCAGCGGGTATCGAACCTGTCAGCATGGTGTCCCTCATATATTCCGGAGATTTTGACTGGAATAGAGAGGAACTCTACAAGACTTTGTCTCTGGAATCCTATCTACAGACTCAGCTGACAAGAGTTGTCCGGGAAGAAGCCAGCGGCGTATACGGCATAGGCATACGATTCTCACCGGCCAGATACCCCGTAGAGGACTACAGCTTCCGCTTCACTTTCAGCTGTGATCCCGAAAGAACAGAAGAACTGAAAAACATGGTTATAGGGGAAATAAATAAGTTGATGGAAGGAGATGTGGACGACCAGATAGTTCATGATGTGATGGAAGCTCAGCTCGTTTCTTACGGAGAATCCCTTCAGAAGAACAGCTGGTGGCTTTCCCAGATGGAAAATGTCTGGTATTACGGTTACAACAGAGACACGATAATCAATAAGGAAGAAATGTACGGTTCACTGACTACCGGCGATATTTCCGGTGCCGCATCAAAATACCTCTCCGGAAAAAACCTTATGGAAATCATTCTCTACCCTGCCCAATAGACTTTACTGTAGATTAATTTTAAACTTTTTCAGGGGAATCCGCCTAAGGCGGCTTCCCCCTTTTTTTATAGCAGGTATATAATGGATTCCATGAACAGCTACCCGATCTGGTTTTACGAATCAAAGGATTTTAAAGCGCAACTTATTGAAAAAAACAAAGGGATTCTCGTATTTTATCCCGATGGGCGGGTGACAACTCAGGCGGCTAAAGCCTTCTTCGAATTTCTTAAAAAGTACAAGGACAAACAGGAAAAGGGGAATCTTATCCTGGTTGTCGACAACAGCCGGATATCTTCCATCGATATGAAAGCCAGAATTTATGTCGTCGATACCATAGGCAAAGATTCCTTTATCGACATTGCCGTCAGTTTCGGCGACAACCTTATCTTTTCAGCAGTTGTAAAGATCTTCACTTCCGTAATGAGCAAAGCGAAAATCCATAACAAGGTCTTTAAAACAGAAAAGGAAGCCCTGGAATGGGCTTCCCTCTATGTTTGATTAAAAAATCTCAAATATTTATTACGCCGGAACCAGTACCGACCAGAGTATACCGGCGGCAATGGCAGACCCGATGACTCCCGCTACGTTGGGAGCCATGGCATGCATGAGCAGATGATTGTTCGGATCTTCACTCTGTCCGACTGTCTGGACAACCCGGGCAGAGTCAGGTACAGCGGAAACTCCGGCAGCTCCGACCAGCGGATTAATCTTTTCTTTCAGGAAAAGATTCATAAACTTGGCAAAAAGCACCCCGCCGGCTGTGGCTATGGCGAATGAAAATGCTCCCAAACCGAAAATCATCAGAGACTGGGGAGTCAGAAAACCTTTGTTAACCATAACTCCCCCCTCTTCAACCATTCTGACTGCCTGGGTACTGGCCCCGACAGAAAAGCCCAGAAGGATTGTAACGATATCAATCATCGATGTTCTGGCCGTTTCAGCCAGGCGCTCGGTCACAAAGCTCTCTTTAAGAAGGTTTCCGAAGAAGAGCATTCCAAGCAGAGTCAATGAACCGGGTACGATAAGAGCCGTTACAATAAAGCCGATAATGGGGAAGAAAATCTTTTCTCTTTTTGAAACAATCCTGGGAGGAGTCATTCTTATGAGCCGTTCCTTTTTTGTTGTCAGCAGCTTCATGATCGGCGGCTGGATAACCGGAACAAGGGCCATGTAGGAATAAGCGGCGATGGCAATAGCCCCGAGAAGATGGGGAGCCAGTTTTGACGAAAGGAAAATGGATGTAGGACCGTCCGCTCCTCCGATGATACCGATAGCACCGGCTTCAGCTCCGGAGAATCCGAGAAACATAGCTCCGGCGATAGTCAGAAAGATACCGATCTGCGCCGCTCCCCCGAGAAGAATAAGCTTGGGGTTTGAAAGCATGTAGGAAAAATCCGTCATGGCGCCGATCCCGAGGAATATAAGAGGAGGGAAAACACCCTGGCTGACGCCGAAGTAGATATAGCTCAGGACAGAACCCTGATCGTATACCCCGACAGCCATTCCGGCCGCGAAAGGTATATTACCTGCAATGATACCGAAACCGATAGGAAGTAGAAGGAGTGGTTCAAAGTGTTTGGCAATGGCAAGAGTGATGAAAGTGATTCCGATCAGAATCATAATCACGTTGCCCGGGGACATCTGAAAAAAACCAGTCGAAGATAAAAAGCTCTTAAACATTTCCATAATTTATAACTCCCTTATCCGACTTTCTGCTTTTTTTTGTAGATGGCAGCGGCAATGGCGGCAACAGCAGCACCGTCGTCGGCGCTTCTGCGGGTTCCGCTGTTCGGTTCGATATGTTTTTCCGGAATAATCTTATCCAGAACAACCAGAAACACGGGTAACAGCTTGATTATCGCAGCGATAACGACAAGCGCCAGGAATACGATACTCATACCCGCGATAGACAGACTGTAGCCATCATTCAAAGCGATGTTCTGCAGTCCCTTCTCAAAAAAATTCATGTACACACCTTCTTTATTTTAACTGACGGAATCATTATTCCAGCAATTTGTTGAATATGTCAACAAACCGTCTTTCCAAAATCATCCATCAGATATTTTTCCTGTCTATTTCGCTTGGGGAATCGATGGAACCAGTGTACGCGGCAGGACGAAACCGGCCGGCAGATCTCTTTCCAGAGAAGCGGGAAGCCATTCCTGATTTCTTCCGAAAGGCCCGATCTTCCCTCTCACTATCAGATTCCCGTCTTTAATCCACATGTCGCAGGAATAGATTTTCGCCGGCTCGGGATCCATGATTTTACCACGGCTCCACCTGCGGCCCCGGTCTTCCATTTCCCAGATAAAATCGAGCCCTGAATAATAAGGCTCGCCGGCGACATTAACCGCTTTTTCCACGGGATTCATAATGGAATCAAGCATCTTTCCCTGTTCATCGAAGGTCGCCAGGATTCTGCCGTAAACCAGTCCGTCCCTCTCATAAATAAGAGATATTGACTTGGGCAGGCCTGTGTTGTCATCAACGCTTTTCCACAAACCCGTAATGGGTTCCGCTGCAAATAGAATCATTCCCGCCAGCAGAAAAAAAGTTAATAAAACAGCCTTTTTCATTATCGTACTCCTCATCAATAGTTAAAGATATCTTTGAGTTTTAATTCCGTAACTTCACCATAATTGCGAAGGGAATTAAAATCAATCTCCTTACGGTTCCCAATGACAAGGACTGTGAATTTTTTACCTTTTATATTATTGGAAAAGAAGTCCTTCACCTCGTCAAAGGTCATTTTTTTAATCCGGTTGTATATATCCTCGCGATAATCCCGGTGGATGCCCATATCGTTGTTTTCCAGATAGGTCCAGAACAGATCATTGTTGAGAATTCTTTCTGTTTCCAGATTTTTCAAAATGGACTCGCGGGCGGCTTCAAAGGAAATTTCCGCGTCGGGAATATCATTCATCAAACCGAACATGGCACTCAGAGCCTCTTCCAGCTTATGAACCTGGGTTCCGATAAAAGCGTGTATATAGTGGGACTTGTCTCTTCGTCCCGGAGTGGTGTATGCCGAATAGGCGGAATAGGCCAATCCCCGGGCTTCCCGTATTTCCTGGAAGACAATGGAGTTCATGCCGCTGCCGTAAAATTCATTGAAGACATAGGCCATGGCCATAAGTTCTTCCTGAAACTGCTTCTGTTTGGAAATGAGCAGGACCTCAGCCTGAGCCATATCGTAATCGACAAAGTAAACTCTGTTTCTGTCCGATTCCTGTTCCGCATACACTTTTTCGGCCGGATTGGGTTCGGGAAGATTCTTGATTCTATGACGCTGCTCCACGATAGTCTCAATATTCCGGCACGACCGGGGTCCGTAATAAAAAACGCTGTGTTTAAAACGATACAGTTCGCGAATCAGGGAAGTGAGCTCATCGGGAGAAATAGATGAAAGCTCCCGTGCGGAGAGAATATCCGTAAAGGGAGAATCCTTGCCGTAACGCCCCCAGGCGTACATGGCTCCGTTGAGAATGGTCCTTTTGCTGAGCTTGGCATCACGCCTTTTCTGAAGAATCCCTTTTATGAATTTCTTATAGGACTTTTTATCGGCTTTGGCTTTGGAGAGCAGATGCTCCAGAAGATCGATCCCCTTGTCGAAATAGCGGTCCCGGCCATAGAGGTAAATATAAGTCCGGCTGGAATCGGTATTGATTCCCATTTCCAGTCCCAGCCGGAAGCACTCCTGCTGAAGACTCGAAGGAGAATAAAGCGATGTCCCGATATAATTGAGATATGACGCAGCCAGCGCCAGTTTTTTACTGTGATTTCTTCCGATTTCGAAAATGTACTGGAATTCAAAAAGATCGTTGCTCTGGTTTCCGATGCAGTTGATTGTCAATCCCTGGATTGTCTTTCTCCGTACTATGGCTTCTTCGAAATTGACAAACTCCGGTTTGAGCCTTCTCGTCTTTTCCTGCTTGATTTTTGAAAAGTATTCCGATTCTATGCCATGGCGAATTTTCAAAGGGGAAAACTCAGGCTTTTCCATCAGCTCCGACGCTTTCCCCTTCCCTTTTTTCTTCTGAATCAGGATAAAATTGTCGCTGAACCGGGATTTGACGAAATTGACGAGGTTTTCCTTGGTTACAGCGCGGATCTTTTCAATTTTATTCAGGTAATCATCCCATGAAGTCCCGCTGATAAAAGCATCGGCATAGGAGTCGACGACCATATTGGACTCCAGATCCTGGGTTCTTGAAATCTCAAAGTAATTGGCCACCGAATCGATCATCCAGTCTTCGAAATCTCCCTGTCTCAACGTTTCTATCTGCTCGAGCAGCAGGACGGCTACATGGTCGAGAGACTGGTTGTGCCGGGGAAGGCCGTACATGATAAACCAGCTGTAATCGCGGCACGATAAATAGGATGTCCCCGCTTCCAGCAGTTTCTGATTCTGTACGAGCTTCAGGTCGAAAAGTCCGGCCTGGCTGTTATTGAGCATCATATCAATCAAAGTGAGATAAAGATCATCCTCGGAACCGGCACCGTCGAATCTGAATCCGACAGTGGAGAATGCGGCGTCGGGACCGTATGTCGATTTGCGGACAGGCCCTTTCAGCGGTTCCTCCACCACCGGTTCATGCACCGGCAGCTCTCCGGCCGGAATATCTCCCCAGATTCTGTCGATTTCTCTTATGGAAGCTTCAATATCAAGATCGCCGGAAAGAGCGATGGCCATATTGGAAGGAATGTACCATTGCTTATAGTATTCTTTCAGCTTTTTCAGGGAAGGACGGCGAAGGTGTTCACCTGTTCCCAGTATGGTGCGGCTGCCGTAGGGATGGTTGGGAAACAAAGAAGACATGAGCAGATTGCTGACCTTCTGAAAATCATCATCCTGTTCCTGGTTGAACTCTTCGTAGACGACTTCCAGTTCCGTAGGGAAAAAGCGGAAAACGGGATTGAAAAAACGCTCCTTTTCAATTGTCAGCCACCGCTCGAGTTCCCCGGCGGGGATATCGTTATTGTATACCGTTTCCTCAAATCCTGTATGGGCGTTGGTATAGCGGGCTCCGATATGGGTAAAGATCCTGTCCAGTTCTCCGGGCAGAGCCAGCGAAGAAAGCTGAACCGATAAATCGTCGATCTTCTTAAGCAGATCTTTCCGCTCCTGTTCGCCCGGGGCAGCACAATATTCTTCGTAAAGGTCTTCCAGATCCTGCAGAAGAACTCTTTCCTTCTCCCAATCCAGAGCTCCGATGGAAGGAGTGCCTTTAAACATCATATGTTCCAGATAATGAGCCATTCCTGTCGAATCAGCGGGATCGTTGACAGATCCCGTCCTGACTATGATTCTGGACTTGATACGGGGCTTTTCCAGGTTCGTGCTGATAAAGACTTTAAGACCGTTTTTCAAAGTGTAGATTCTTAAGCCGAAAGGATCGCCTGCCGCATGTTCAAAGAGGTATCCCGCACTATCGGAATCTTTTAATAATTTATATGTCATCTGGTCAAAACCTGCACCGTGTCAAAAATGAATACAAGCCATCATTATACAGAAAAAAAACAAGTAAATACATGAAAATTCCTGAAATATCAAAAAAAAATCACCAGAGAAAACAATGTTGGTTGAATTATTCAACATTTATTTATGAAATACCTTTTTTCCCATCTCCGCTGTAGTTACATAAAATAATTGTTCGTATATAATGATATCGGTTTTTCTACAGGAAGGCCGTTTTCGATACACAATTAGAGGGTTTACATATGAAAAAGAGAATTGAGTTTATGAATACCGCATTCCGAGACGGTTTTCAGTCGGTTTACGGTGCCAGAGTGCTGACAAAAGATTTCCTCCCCGCTGTGGAAGCGGCCAGAGATGCAGGGATCACACACTTCGAAGCGGGAGGCGGTGCACGCTTTCAGTCATTGTATTTCTATTGCAATGAAGACGCCTTTGATATGATGGATCAGTTCCGAGTCGCAGCGGGTCCCGACGCGAACCTCCAGACTCTGTCCAGAGGTGTCAATGTCGTCGGCCTCGATTCACAGCCGAGCGATATAATCAAACTGCATGCCGACCTTTTCAAAAAGCACGGAATGACAACTATTCGTAACTTTGACGCATTGAACGATGTAAACAATCTTATTTATTCAGGACAGTGTATAGTCGATGCGGGCCTGAAGCACGAAGTCTGTGTCACCATGATGGAACTTCCCCCGGGATGTTCCGGAGCCCACACTCCCGAATTCTATGTAGACACTCTGAGAAAAATCCTCGAAGCGAATATTCCTTTCGATTCGGTTTGTTTCAAAGACGCATCGGGAACCTCTGTTCCCCACAAAGTGTACGACACAATCAAGCAGGCGAGACAGCTTCTCGGCGAAGATGTGAGAATCGTTTTCCATACACATGAAACTGCCGGGATCTCCATCATCCAGAACAAAGCGGCGATGGAAGCCGGAGCCAACCAGATCGATCTGTCCATGGCTCCCGTATCGGGCGGAACCTGTCAGCCCGACATTATGACTATGTATCACGCCCTTCAGGGAACGGACTGGGATCTCGGTATCGATCCCGTTAAAATATTCGAAGCAGAAGAGATTTTCAAAGAATGCATGGCTGATTATTTCATGCCTCCCGAAGCCAAGAAAGTGGAACCCACCATCCCCCTCTCCCCGATGCCCGGAGGAGCTCTTACAGCCAATACCCAGATGCTGAGAGATAACAATCTTCTGGACAAATACGAGGAAATTACCAAATTCATGGGAAAAGCCGTCGCCAAAGGCGGTTTCGGTACATCGGTTACACCTGTTTCGCAGTTCTACTTCCAGCAGGCATTCAACAACACCATGTTCGGCAACTGGCAGAAGATCGCCGACGGATACGGGAAAATGGTACTCGGCTACTTCGGCAAAACGCCTGTTGAGCCCGATGCGGATATCGTAAAGATAGCCAGCCAGCAGCTCAAACTCGAGCCGACGACAAAAACGGTTCTTGAAATCAACGACGCCAACCCCAATCTGGGACGTAAAGCGGCAGAAATGGCCCTTATCAAAAACGACCTGGATATTACCGATGAAAACATCTTTATCGCCGCCACATGCCGGGAAAAAGGAATTGCCTTCCTCCAGGGCAAGGCGGTAGAGAACATCAGAAAGATCGAAAAGAAATCCGCCGGTGCCGAAGAGGGCTACACCGTAACGGTGAACGGTAAAAAATATGCCGTTCGCTTCGAAGGAGACAAAGCCCTTGTCAACGGCAAGAGCTACGATATCGGCGTCAGCGAGGGCATCGATGAGGAGAGCATGAAACAACCTTCAGCGCCGGCCGGCTCGGGAAAACCCGTAACCGCCCCCATGCCGGGACTTATGCTGAGAATCAGCGTCAAAGAAGGCGATGAGGTTGAAGAAGGCGATGAAGTCGCTGTGCTGGAAGCTATGAAAATGGAAAATGCCGTATTCGCTCCCTGTTCGGGAACTGTGCAGTCAATTCTCGTAGACCAGGGAGACCAGGTCACGTCCGACCAGCTGATTATGGAAATCGGCTGATAGAGACTGGAAGATTCAGGACCGGAAAAGTTTTTTTCCGGTCCTTTTTTTAAAAAAATAACCCAATTTTACGGATTTGTTGTAAGATATTCCTAAGTTGCTTATTTCATAGGCATTTCAGCCGACAATATCTATATGCATTATGGAGCAGAGAACAGTGAACGATAAAAGTACACTTTCTTCCATCCTGGTAGTTGATGATGACCCAGCTGTCAGCCAACTCATTCAATGTATTCTGACTGAGGAACAATACGCTGTAGAAACCGCATCGGACGGCAGGGAAGCTCTGGCCAGAGATGACCTGAAAACATTCGACCTCTTTATCCTCGACATCAATATGCCGGCAATGAACGGTTACAGTCTGTGCACCGAACTGAAAAATTCCTATGAAATGAGAGATACGCCCGTCATTTTCCTCACTGGTAATATTCTTCCCGAAGACAAAGTGAAGGGTTTCGAGTGCGGAGCCATTGATTATATTACCAAGCCCTTTAACGGATCAGAGCTAATCGCCCGCGTCCGCAATCATCTTGAAGTCAAGCACAATCGCGATTATCTCAAACAGATGGCTCTCACAGACGGTCTCACGCAACTCTATAATCACTCGTACATTCACGAAAGGCTTGTTGAAGAAATTAGCTATACGAAAAGACATGAACTGAATCTGTCACTGATTATGTTCGATCTCGATAATTTCAAACTGGTTAATGACACCTTCGGTCACAAACAGGGCGATAAGGTTCTGCAGAAAGTCTCCCGTTCCATAAAAGATATTATAAGGGAAGAAGATGTGGCCGGACGATACGGCGGCGAGGAATTCATTATCATTCTTCCCAATACGGATCATGTTTCGGCCTTTAAAGTGGCGGAAAAAATCCGCAAATCCGTTAAAAACCTGAAATGGGACAATAGGGATATGAAGATCACTCTCAGCGGAGGGGTTTCCACCTTGAGCAAGGAGAGCATCAACGAGTTTATCGAAAAAACGGATGTCCTCCTCTACAAAGCCAAACATGACGGCAAAGACAAAATTATCTCAGCCGTTCCCGTTATGAATTAAGTGAGCAGGGTCCTCTGCTGCAACCGCCCTCACAGGCCATCACCTCGACGAGATGCTCCGAAGGTGCCCGTTTTGTCCAGGTTTTCATCAGACGCAGTGTTTTTGATGAAATCCCGTCGATCTGTCCATATCCGACCTTCCTCCCCAGACTGGCTTCAACAGCTCTGGCGACACCGCCGGAATGGGCAAAACCGCGCCCCATCTCAAAAACGGGCTCTCTCTCCACTTCGGGATAATTGAGAATTTCCACAGCACGGGATATGAGTAGAGTTCCCAGTTCCTCGAAATTCATAACGAGATCCACAATGCCATTCTCATATGCCTCGACTTTTTTAGCCATACAGGGACCGGCGAAGACGATAGTCGAATGGGGAAATTGATCTTTCAGAATCTCAGCTCCCGCAACCATGGGCGAAGGTGTACGGGAGACATGGGAAGCCAGATCGGGCATATGTTTCTTCACAGTTTCCACATAGGCGGGACAACAGGATGTGGTCATAAAGGACTCGCCCTTTTCCATTCGCTCCACAAGCTCCCGGCCTTCTTCTGCAGCGACGATTTCCGCCGATTCCTGAAGTTCATAAACGCGAGTGAAGCCTATGGCTTTCAGTGCTTCGAGTATCTGGCTGTCACTGCCGGGGAGCTGATTATAGAGAGAGGGCGCTATCATAAGCGAAATGTCTTTTTTCAGCTTCAACGCGGCGGCAAGAGGAACGGCATGGCTTTTCTCAACAATAGCACCGAAAGGACAGGAACGTGTGCAGCGACCGCAGGAAATACACTTTTGCCTATCTATCTCTATAGCATGTCCCTCTTTTTTGACAATGGCGCCAACCGGACAGACTTCCTCACAGGGGACGGGGATATAGACAATGGCGCTGTAAGGACAGGCTTTCTGGCACTTACCACAGTTTACACACCTCTCACCGTCTATGATGGCCTTGCCGTTTTTCATAGTTAACGCACCGGCCGGGCAAATCGTCTGACACGGTCTGGCCAGACAGCCGCGGCACAGTTCCGTGACTCGGTATTGTTTATTCCGGCAGGAACTGCAGGCCGCGGAGATAACCGACAGCGGAGGCAAGGATGGAGCCTTTTCCTTTTCGCAGCGGCTGAAAAACTCGAATAGAGAGGGGCTTTCATCAAAATCTCCCGAAAGATCATACCCCATAAGAGACAGCAGGCGGTATTTAATCATCTCCCGGTCTTTATAGATACAACAACGACGCGGATCACCCTTGGAAGGGATCATGGCATAGGGGATTTTATTAATGTCCAGAGTATTATCACTGTCAAAGAGAAAATTGAAGAAGCGCAAAAGCAGTTCCTTCCTCAAATAGCTGTACTGGTTGTTTTCGTTCAGCATACGCTCTCACCTCTTAATTTCTCCCCGATGGCATGAAGAATTTGTTCTTCATCGGCACCGGCAATCAGTTTTCCCGCAACTCTAACAACCGGGGGTTTGGAATTCGCCCAGTCCCGGCAGAGCTCACAACAGAGAACAGGCTGAATTTCCACCTTATCCCTCAACTCAGAGGGAAGAGAATCAGCCAGTGCGAGAAGCTTTCCCGATCCCATGACAAAACAGGCCGTCCCTGTACAGATTTCCACAATTATTTTTTCCATAACCGATCTCCTTTTGTGAACTAAATGAATTCCAGTTCAGTCTCTTTCAGGTAATTCTCTTCGAGAGCTTTCACGATCCGTCCGATAATGGATCGCCTGATTCCGATTTCAAAGGGAATGCTGGGATCCTGGTGAGCATCATTGATTTTGGTTCCCACGAGGAACCGGACCTGATCGCTTTCAAGCAGAAGCTTGAGAAACTGCCCGGCACTGTTCCGCGGCAATTCATTCAAAGAGATTCTTTTCTCCAGATGACCGGCAATCCTGTTGAGGGTCAGCATCCCCTCTGTTACCAGATCAACACCCTCCATAGAGGCGCAAGGGGGGAGATCTCCATCGCAATCAGAAAGAGCGACCTTTAGCTTTTTTCCTGTTATCCGGGAATAAATCTGGGCGGTCGTCCCTCCGGCTATAACCTTCCGCCCGTCAAAATCTGCAATGGCCTTAACCAGTTTTTCATCGCGTGATTCATCAATAGGCGGTCCGGTTGATACGATAAGCCGCCTCGGTTTGCGGATATAAACAGAGGCGCATGTGATATCGTCCTTCGCCTTATAAATATCCAGAGCTCTGGCTTTCGCCGTAACGGCCGAGGCCAGTTCATAGGCGGAAGTTTCCCGTCGGTTATTGAGAAGTTCCAGAATATACCTCTTCACATTGCCGGCCCGCCAGCCCAAAGGCAGCTGTTTCGTGCCGAGACCGGCCTGGGTTATGCCATCGGTAAAAAAAATGATCCGGTCTCCCGCTTCAAGTTCCAGCTCAGTGTGAAAAAGATTCTCATCCTTAAACGCTCCGGGTCTCTTCAATTCATGCCTGGTTTTTTCAGGACAGAGACATGCCCCATCGCGTATGAGGAGAAATCCCGGATTATCATATTCGACGATGGAAGCCCTGACCTTATCGGATTTGAGGTTTTCCATACGCAGAATGGTAAAGGTGGAATAGCTGATTTTTCTCTCGCGGCAAACCGGCAGGGTGTTCATGATGATTTCAGCTGACTTGACCATATCGGTAGTGCCGGCTGCATATTTCTGAGCCATATGAGCAGTAAGGTTTGCCAGAACATTCGCTTTCACTCCGCTTCCCAGTCCGTCGGATAGCGTACAGATGATGCGGTCCCTCTCTTCCCCTTTCGAGAGAAGAAATACATCTCCCCCGATGCTCTGCCCCTCCTTGAAGTACTGGGAATAATCCACTTCTATAAAAAAGCTCAAAGGTTACCCTCCGCTGCGGTAAACTGGAACTGGTCTGTCAGAGACCGGAGAATGATTTCCGTTTCCGCTGCATTCTCTCCCAGAAGAGAAGCGATCTGCTGAACGTTCTGCAGATTTTTACTGATGACCTCTTCGGCTTTGCGGATGACATCCTCTCTTTTTACAGATGTGGTGGTGATGTCCTGAATGATGACTCCCGCCAGGTGTCCTTTATCGATGGAGAAAAAGGTGATTTTGAGAAATTTCCCATTGATCTTCAACCTCTCCTCAAAGATGCTTTTTCTGCCTGAGAGAATATCTGTGAGACAGGATGTCAGATCGACGAAATTGATCAGAGGTAAATCGCTGTGCCTTTTTGCATATTCCTCATCGCAAATTGTTTCGGGATCGGCGAACAGAGAAGCGAAGCCTTTATTGCATTCGACAATCTGGTGCCTTCGATTTACGATAACCACACCCATGGGAAGTGTCCGGAGAAGCATATCGACCTTCTTCTGGGCCCGCTTCCGCATATTGGTAACGCACATGGGCTTCTCACCCATTTTCTTCAAGTAGGCCACGGCGAAATCCCGGCAGGAATTGTAACCGCAGCCGCCGCAATCCAGTCGGTCTTCTTCTTTCTCCTTGCCCAGTTCGTAAAGAGCCTCTTCAATCAGCTCGTCGGTAAAAGAAGCTTCCCTATGGGCGGAAGCCCTAATAAAACTTTTCAGCGGCAGCTGGAGATTCATACTTTCAGCCGCTTCGAGTACGGGGGAAGAAGAAATTGAACCGGCCAATGCTTTTTCAAAATGGATGAGACTTTTTTTGCGATAGGCGAACTGGTTTCCCCGGTTCTTAAATCCCGATCCGTTGACACAGCCGCCGGGGCAGGAGAGGAGTTCCAGCATCATTCCGTCCCTGCCGTCCATTTCATCCAGCGCTTCCATAATATGGGTCATACCCGACAGGGGAACCATTGTCCGGTCCGGGCTACGGCTCATATCTCCAAGAGAGCGGATCATACCCCCTTCCATAGCATAGAGAGATCCCGAAACCGCCTGACAGGGATAGAAGTCCAGATCTTCAGTCTCAAATGACCGCGGCGTTGCCGCAGTAAGGGATCTTTCACCCAGCCACCCGGACATTTCATCGAAGGTGAGTGCAAAGTCAATCTCCGAATCCCTGTTATCCGCTTCGAGTTTTTTTGCGATACAGGGGCCGGCAAATACAACAGCAATCCGCTCGCCCATCAGTCTTTTCAAAAAAAGAGCATGAGCCTCCAGAGGGGAAGGAGCGCGGGATAAACTGTCTATAAATTGGGGATAATACTTTCTGAAAAGCTCGTTAACAGTGGGACAGGCCGATGAAATCATCAATCCCGGTTCCCTTTCCAGCTGCTCCGACGTCCAGGAGGAAACCAGTTCGGCGCCGAGAGCCGTTTCCGAGACGGCGCAAAACCCCAAACCGCGAAAAGCCGCTATCAACTCCTCCCGGGAGCCGAAAACACCAGTTGTCCAGCTGGGAGCAAGAGAAAGAACAACCTTCCGTCCTGAACGGATAAGCTTCTTCACTTCCGGCACATCATTCCGAACCTTTTTGGCATGGGTGGGACAGATCTCGACACATCGTCCGCAGTAAATGCAAAGATCATCGATGATCCTGGCGCTGTTTTCCTCCACTTTTATAGCTTTGACAGGACAGTAGCGAACACATTTATAGCAATCGCGGCATTTTGTCTTTTCCGTATATACAGGCTGCCTGCTGCTACTCATCGAGAGCCTCCCCGAGAAGCCGCGCCAGATCCGCTTCCTTCAAATCAAAATAATCCATGCCGTCAATACGGACGACCGGCCCGGAAGAGCAATTCCCCATACAGAGGTGCCCTGTTATTCCGACCCGGCTGGCCAATCCCTCCCCGGCTATGTATTCCTCAAGAAAGGAAAGGAGACGACTGTTACCGCGGGCAAAACAGGAGCTGCCCATACAAATTTCAATCTGTACTTTCATACTCTTTCCTCCAGATAAAAGGAGAGTGACCCGGGAAAGGACTAACCCGGGACTCTCCGGCTGTGCTTTACTTGCCGTAATAGGCTTTGAGATAGAGATCCCTGATTTCGCTGATCATGGGATATCGGGGGTTGGCACCCGTACACTGATCATCGAAAGCCTGTTCCGAAAGCTCATCCACCGCCTCAAGAAAATCTTTTTCGGAGATTCCATACTGTTTGATTGATGCCGGTACATCCAGTTTCTGCCGAAGATCTTCAATTGCTTTGATCAAATTGGCCACTTTCTGGCCATCGCTCTTACCGCCCAGCTGCAGGTAATCGGCTATGCGGGCATAGCGGGAAGCAGCGGTCGGGTATTCGTACTGAGGGAAAGCCGCCTGTTTGACAGGATTTTCCACGGCGTTGAAATCGATAACATGAGTGATAAGGAGGGCGTTCGCCACCCCGTGAGGCACATGGAAGCGTGCTCCCAGCTTATGAGCCATGGAGTGGCAGATTCCCAGAAAAGCGTTGGCGAAAGACATTCCCGCCATAGTCGCCGCGTTATGCACTTTTTCCCTGGCTTTGGAGTTTTTATCCCCTTCGCTGTAGGAAACAGGCAGGTATTTGAATAGTATTCTCAGGGCCTCGAGAGCCAGACCGTTCGTAAAGTCCGAAGCCAGAACCGAAGAGAACGCCTCGATGGCATGGGTCACCGCATCGATCCCCGAAGCGGCCGTCAGGCTTTTCGGCATGGACATGACCAGCTCCGGGTCGATGATAGCCATATCGGGAGTCAGCGCATAATCGGCAATGGGATACTTCATATCGGCCCTGTCGTCGGTGACGACTGAAAAAGGCGTCACTTCCGATCCCGTTCCGGATGTGGTGGGTATGGCCGTAAAGAAAGCTTTTTTTCCCGTAGAGGGCAGAGAGTAGATCCTTTTCTCTATATCCATAAAGCGGAGAGCCAGTCCCTCGAAGGACAGCTCAGGGTGCTCATAAAGCAGCCACATGATCTTCGCGGCATCCATGGGGGATCCACCGCCGAAACCGATAATGACATCGGGGTTGAAAGATCTCAACTGCTCCAATCCCTGGTTGATTGTCGATAGGCAGGGATCCGGTTTTACCTGATGAAACACCTGACAGTCTATACCGATATCCTTGAGGACATTTATGATCCTGTCCACAAACCCATGATCGAAAAGGTAGGAGTCTGTCACGATAAAGCATCGTTTTCTGCCCTCGAGCTCGCGGAGAGCCAGCGGCAGACAGCCATACTTGAAATACACCTTAGAGGGGATTTTGAACCAGAGCATATTCTCCCGTCTTTCCGCTACAGTTTTAATATTCATCAGATGTTTAACCCCCACATTTTCACTGACCGAATTTCCGCCCCAGCTTCCGCAGCCAAGGGTCAGCGAAGGCTCGAGTCTGAAGTTGTAAATATCGCCGATAGCGCCCTGAGAAGAAGGCATGTTGACGAGCACGCGCCCCGTTTTGATCTCGGAACCGAACGCCCTGATCCTGTCCTGGTTGTTTTTGTCCGTATAAAGAACCGATGTATGTCCGATCCCGCCCAGAACGACCAGATCGCGGGCCATTGTCAGGCCTTCTTCAAAAGAATCGCATTTATAAAGTGCCAGACAGGGACTCAGCTTCTCATGTGCCATTGGCTCGCTTTGGGAAATCTCTTTGACTTCCCCGATGAGAACCTTTGTTTCTTCAGGAACGGAAAAACCCGCTATCTCAGCTATTTTTGATGCTTTCTGTCCGACGATTCCCGGATTGATTGTTCCCCGCCGGGGGTCGAGAATCACTTTTCTCAACTTGTCGGTCTGATCTTCAGTCAGCAGCTGCGCCCCTCTCTCCCGGAATTCTTTTTTAACCTCTTCATAAAGGGATTGATGAACGATAACCGACTGCTCCGATGCACAGACGACGCCGTTGTCAAATGTTTTGCTCATAAGGATGGAATTGACAGCCATTTTCACATCGGCCGTTTCATCCATGAGAGCCGGCGTGTTTCCGGCACCGACTCCGATAGCAGGACGTCCGGAGGAATAGGCGGCTTTCACCATTCCGGGACCGCCCGTCGCAAGTATCAGGGCTATCTTTTTATGAGACATTATATGATTTGAAAGCTCTATGGACGGTTCTTCGATCCAGCCGATCAACCCGGCTGGAGCTCCTGCTTTTTCCGCAGCCTCCCTGATGACCTTAGCCGCTTCGATCGTGCATTTTCTCGCCCGGGGATGGGGAGAAAAGATAATGGCGTTTCTCGTTTTAAGAGCGATGAGAGCCTTGAATATGACAGTGGATGTAGGATTTGTCGTGGGGATGATCCCGCAAATAACCCCGAGAGGCTCGGCAACCTTTTTAATCCCGTAGCTGTTGTCCTCTTCGAGAAAGCCGCATGTTTTCATATCTTTGTACTTGTTGAAAATGAATTCCGATGCAAAATGGTTTTTGATCACTTTGTCTTCGACAATACCCATCCCCGTTTCAGCAACAGCTTCTTTGGCAAGACGGATTCTCTGTTCGTTGGCCGCGATGGCCGATAGTCTGAAAATTGTATCGACCTGTTCCTGAGAATAGGAAGAATACAATGTCTGGGCGGCACTGACGCTTTCGATCAGCTTATCCAGGTTTCGAAGGCTGTCAGTCGCCTGATCTGCATTTTTTTTCTCACTCATTTTCTAACTCCTCATAGATACTTTACTATCGATACATTTCTATCGATAGCACTTATAAAAAAGGCTCATATGTTTTGATATGAGCCGCACTGTTGGTCACCTTCCCGCTTATTACAATTCATTTCTCTTCAGACGGGAGGAAAGTTCGGCAAAACTGGAAGCCAGATCGACTCGCTGAACTACGACTTTATCGGAGAGCTTTAATTTAACCGGCGCAAAATTCCAGATGCCCCTGATTCCCGCATCTTCAAGCAGTTCCGCAGTTCTCTGGGCTGAATCGGCCGGTACGGTCAGAACGGCCATGGGAATATGGGTTCTGCTGATAAAACCGGCAAGCTTGTCCATAGACAGAATGGACTTCCCCTGGATTTTTTTTCCCCTCTTATCCGGGTCGCTGTCAAAAACGGCTGTTATCTCCAATCCGTATTGAGAGAACCCGCTGTATCCGAGCAGCGCCGATCCGAGATTACCCGCACCGACCAGAATGGCATCGGTTCTGTTATTCCAGCCCAGACACTCCTCGATCGCCTCAATCAGGGGATCGATGGCAAATCCGTATTTAGGCCGTCCTTCCAATCCGGTTAATGCCAGATCCTTTCGGACAAGAATCGATGAAAATCCCAGATCATCAGCCAGCGTCGTGGCGGAAACCCACATAGTTCCTCCGATCCTGTAGGATTTTAATCTCCTCAGATACAGTGGATAGCGGCGTATAGCGGGCAGGGGTATGCTTTTCATCAGTTAAATAACTCTCGCTTTTCAGAAGTTTTTCAGTATTATCAGACCTCCTATCCGAACTGTCAATATCGATAGTCATATATCGATATATATTTAACGATTAGAAGATACAAAATTAAGCTCCTTATGTCAATTAAGAATTGGAAAAAAAGAAGCAATGATCCTATACTGGCAGAAAATGAGGTACAAAAAAAATGAAAATATATACGAAAACCGGCGATAAAGGCACAACTTCCCTGGTAAGCGGACACCGGGTCTATAAATCCGAACTCAGGATTCACACATACGGAACCATAGACGAATTGAACTCCTTCACAGGACTTCTCGCTTCACTTGACATCGATGAGAGGACAAGAGGCGTACTGAAAAAGATCCAGAGCCTGCTTTTTACCATCGGCTCGAACCTTGCCATGGACGAAGAGAATGAAAAGATCGTTCTCCCCGAGATAACAGAAGAGCATACCCTTTTCCTGGAGAGAGAAATTGATTTAATGGAAGAAGGCCTCGACCCTCTCACTCATTTCATCATTCCCGGCGGAGACCAGAGAGTGGCGACAGCTCATGTCTGCCGGACAGTATGCCGCAGAGCCGAACGGCTTTTTGTGGAATTGCACCGTTCGGTGGAACTGGATCAGCGCATAGGAAATTTTATTAACAGGCTGGCTGATTATTATTTTATGCTGGCGCGCCGTTATATGAAAGACTTTAATGTGGAGCCCATTATCTGGGATCCCAAAGCCTGAAAATCAGCCAACAATTAATATCCCGTGGTTGGCAATCCCTAACCACGGGATATTGCTTTATCTATTGATAACGCCTTTCTTCAGGATAATATTGCCATATTTTGAGATTTCACCGGTCATAACAATAGCATAAGCTTCCCTGGCTCTGTCATAAAAGGCGAAGCGCTCGGTTCTATCTATCGCCGGCGTATCCGGCCATGTTTCGTCGATGGCTTTTCTATAGGCATTTTCCACAGACATATCGAGTTCATCACCTTCAACAGGCTGCATCATAATCAACGGGCTGTCGACATAGCTATCCAGGGTTATCAGAGGCAGAATGCCCTTCAGCAATTGGGGGATTCTGATACCGTCCGCCCTTATAACCCTCTTGCCGAATGTGTCTCCGGGAAAAAAAGCATCAGCCAGAACGATTTCATCTCCATGGCCCATCCGGAACAGGACATCAAGTAATTCCGGCGAGACAACCGGATCAATACCTCTTAACATATCAAAACCTCCTCAGTTTCCTTAAATGAAAATTTACAAGTATCTATTCTACATTGAGCTTATAACAAACTTTGTTGAACTGCCTTAATTTATGTCGTATGATTCTGAAGAATGTAAAAAAAGGATTATAAAATGAAGAACACGACCAATCCGAATCTGCGGATATTCAACTTGTTTACACTGATTCAGGCTTTCGGCCGCGGAATCTGGATGGGGAATGTCCTCAGTCTCTATATTGTTCTTCTATCGGAAAAAAGCACGGGCATTCTCGGCCTGACTCCCAACGAACTGCTGGGAATTACATCGGCCATTACGGGAATAGCTCTGATCCTGACCATCATTCCCGGAGGATATGCCGCTGACAAATGGTCCCGGGAAAAAGCTCTGGTTCTTGCCGCCATGGTGGGTACCGGCGGTCTCCTGTTCATCGGATTTTCAACTTCCCTTTACCACATAATGGCGGGTCTGTTTCTGTGGGGTGTCTTTCAGGGACTCAGCCAGCCTTCAGCTGAATCGATACTGGCCAACTCCCTCCCTTCGGGAGAGCGCTCCGGTCCCTATGCCCGAATCCATATGCTCCGTCAGTTCGGACTGGCAACAGGCCCCGTGCTGAATGTCATTCTCTTTCTTATTCTGGGAGATAAATGGGAGCTGGGAATTTTGAAAACGGTAATGACTGCCGGTCTGGCTGTCTCTCTCATTTCAATAATCATTATGATTTTTCTCAAAGACCGCCATGAAATGGGCGATCGAAGCGAAGGTATTCTGGCAGAAGAAACCGATAATGAAAAAGCCGGCGGTTTTTCACTGAAAAGCCGGAAAGCCGTTCCGCTCATTCTTATCAGCTCGAGCTTTATAATCGGAACCGGCGCGGGAATGACGGTCAAATTTTTCCCCGTATTCTTCAGGGATATTTACGGACTGAAACCGATAGCCGTCCAGATAATATTAGGCATATCATTTTTCATTACCGGGCTCATCAGCATCTACACGCAAAAACATTCGATTAAAAAAGGCCGCCCGCAGATGATAATTCTGGTTCAGGGTCTTTCCATCGCCTGCCTGGCCGGAATGGCCTTCTACCCGCCGCTCTGGCTTCTCATTCCCCTGTTTATAGCGAGAGGCGCCCTGATGAACGCCTCCCAACCTCTGAACCGGTCCATTATGATGGACTTCGTTCCCAAAAGCAGAAGGGGATTCTGGAACAGCCTTCAGACAGTCGCCTGGGGGCTGTTCTGGAACGCATCGGCAGCGATAGGCGGTTTTCTGATCGGCGAAAACAACTATGCTCTCTGCTTTTTCATAACAGCTATCGTCTACGTCATCGGCACTCTGCCGAACTTTTTCCTCATTCCCCTGGTAAAAAAAGAATTATAGGAAATCACTTATGTGGTCAGTTTGTCGACTTTGGCCGTCATAAAATCCTTATTCTTATCGCCCACCCAGTAGCGTTCGCCGGATATGCACCAGATGAAGCAAAGCGGCTCCTCATGGCTGAAAACCGGATGGTAGTTGAGAACGGGAATGGTGATATGATCGCCGACTTCTACAGAGGGTACGAAAGTTTTAAACTCATCCTCTTCGTATACTTCCATAGCGCCGTGACCTTCGATAAAGCTGTAAACCTCTTCCTGGTCTGTATGGTTATGAGGCGGCCAGGCCCGTGTTCTATCCTGATAGAATGTGTAACCGACCATGAATTTATTGGCATTTTCTGAAACATCAAACATTTTATAGACGATCTTTCTGTTGAGATGGCGGATTCTCTCCTCATCCTTCTGACAGGCTTCCCAATCGGCATGGTAGACTTCGTACTTGACCTCTCCCACGGCTCTGTAGATGTAGAGCCAGCCTTCTTCATCCCCTGCGTGACTTACGGTAAAAGGTGTATCTATGGGGATATAGAGCATATCGTAATGTTTAACCCTAAAATCCTTTCCTTCCACAGAAACGGTTACGTCTCCTTTCAAATTGACGATAAAGGCCTCTTCCTTTTTGTATGTTGTTTCCGCTGTCCGGCTGTTCTGTATTTTCAGATCGGCCATAGCCAGCCAATTGAGATTGGAATTATCCTGATTGAAAATTTCTTTGAGAGTGCAGCTGCTCATTTCAGCATTGAATTTCTGCCCGTCTGCCACTTTGCTCATTATCTTATCTCCTATTTTAGTTACTTTCTGTAAGTAATTATAGTAATTAATACCACGGTGTCTACTTTCTGTAAAGTTGCAATGTATTTATATTGACAGATATATAGAACAAACCTGATAATACACACGTTATATTACACATGTAACACAAGATGGTAATTATGAAGAAAAGAATGATTTATCAAGTCGATGAAACCAGAGAGAAAATTCTTGCAGCTGCAGAAAAGCTATTTCTTGAAAAAGGATTCTTCGAGGCTCAAATAAAAGATATAGCCGAAAAAGCCGGCCTCAGCCGGAATTCAGTCTATCGCTATTACCGGGACAAAAGTGACCTGGCTTTGACAATTATAGAAAAAAGTCTCTCCCGTTTTGAAAAGACTCTTCTGAAACGGTTCGAAGCGCTTGCAGAAGATAAGTCGAAATCAGGACTGGACAAGCTGAAGGAAGCCATTCGCTTGACCTGGATCGAAGGGGAGCAAACCCTCGAAGGCAAATTGATGGCTGAGTTCGATGCCTATTATTCAGGCACTCGACTGACCGATGATCTGAAAAAAAAGTTCATTCTTTTCGATAAACCGGAATATTTTCAAAGGCTTATTACCCTTATTGAAAGAGGGAAAGAAGATGGTTCGATTCGCAAGGATATCGATTCCCATCTGGCCTTTGTTACCATTTTGAACGGAGTAAGAGCTCTGAACCAGAGAATAATTCTCCGCGGCGATGTGCTTGTGGAAACGACAGAAGGCGAAACGGACAAAATGCCGGATCTCCTTCTGGATTTGCTGATAGACGGACTGAGAAACAGGAGTAACTGCAAATGAATGAAAAAATCGATAAATTAATGAAAGAGCTGACACTGGAAGAGAAAGCCTCGCTCTGTTCGGGAAAGGATTTCTGGAATCTCGAAGGAATAGACCGGCTGAACATACCTTCGATAATGGTCACCGACGGTCCTCATGGACTGAGAAAGCAGGCCGGATCAGGGGACCATGTGGGACTGGGAGACAGCGTTCCCGCGACCTGTTTTCCCACTGCTGTAGCCCTGGCCAGCTCCTGGGACCGGAACCTTCTGGAGGAAGTGGGAGTGGCGCTTGGAGAAGAATGTCTCCAGGAGAAAGTGTCTGTCCTTCTCGGCCCGGGTATCAATATCAAAAGAAACCCTCTCTGCGGAAGAAATTTCGAGTACTTTTCCGAAGATCCCTACATCGCAGGGGAACTGGCAGCGTCATTGATCAACGGCGTCCAGAGCAAGGGAATTGGAACAAGCCTGAAGCACTTCGCTGCTAACAACCAGGAATTCTGCCGCATGACCATAGATACTGTTGTTGACGAAAGAACACTCAGGGAATTATATCTGGGAGGCTTTGAAAAGGCCGTTAAACAATCACAGCCCTGGACCGTAATGAACGCATACAATCAGATAAACGGAGAATTCTGCAGCGAAAGCAAAACCCTCCTGACAAATATTCTCAAAGAAGAATGGGGCCATGAAGGATTAGTTGTGACAGACTGGGGTGCGACCAATGACAGAGTTGAGGGAATCAAGGCGGGAGAAGAGCTGGAAATGCCGGGAAACGGCGGTATAAATGATCGCAGGATCGTAGCAGCCGTAAAAAGCGGAGACCTGGATGAATCAGTCCTCGACTTAAGAGTCCGGCGCATCCTGGAGCTGATTCTCAAAGCGGAACCTGTTCTTTCTGATGAATACAGCTATAGCGAGGATGAGCATCATAACCTGGCTGTCAATGTAGCGGAGCAGTCCATCGTCTTGCTGAAAAATGAAAACAACCGGCTGCCTCTGAAAAAGAAAGGCATGATCGGGATCATCGGAGATTTTGCTGAAAATCCCCGCTATCAGGGCGCCGGAAGTTCCATGATAAAACCGACTAAGCTGGACTCGGCCCTTAAAGCTTTTGAAAATGCCGCAGGTAATGATTTCACGGTTAAATATGCCAAGGGCTTTAATACGAAAATGGACATTATTGAAGACCATCTTATCAAAGAAGCCGTCACACTTGCCTCTCAATCAGACCAGACTGTTATTTTCGCCGGACTGCCTCCGGCGTTTGAATCAGAAGGATTTGACCGGAAACATATGTCACTTCCTCAGAATCAGCTCAAGCTGATCGATGCCGTTCTGGCTGTCGATTCGAAAGCGGTCGTCGTCCTGTCCAACGGCTCGCCGATAGAGCTGCCTTTTATTGATCGCTGCGAAGCCATTGTAGAATCCTACCTGAGCGGTCAGGGGGGAGGAACAGCAGTAAAAAACGTTCTTCTGGGAGAAGTCAATCCGTCGGGGAAGATAGCTGAAACATTCCCGCGGGAACTGAAAGATGTTCCTTCGAACAGATATTTCCCCGGATCGACCAAGCAGGTTCTCTATAAAGAAGGGCTCTACGTCGGTTACCGCTATTTCGACAGGGCGGATAAAGAAGTTCTCTTCCCCTTCGGACACGGACTTTCCTATACGAGCTTCAGCTACAGCGACATCAGGCTGCCTAAGAAAAAAATAGGGGATAATGAGACTATAAATGTAAGCTGCAAAGTAAAAAACACAGGAAGCAGGACAGGAAAGGAAATCGTTCAGCTCTATGTCAGAGATGTAGAATCGACCGTTTACAGACCTGAAAAAGAATTGAAAGGATTTGAGAAGGTTGAACTGGCCGCCGGTGAGGAAAAGGAAATAACATTCGTTCTCGACAGGAGAAGTTTCGCCTTTTACGACACAGTCAGCCGGGTCTGGCAGGTTGAACCGGGAGAGTTTGAAATACTCATAGGAGCATCCTCCCGGGATATCAAACTGAGAGAATCGCTTTCAGTCGAATCGGATTATACAGCTGTTGAGAGTGACGCAGACAGAATCTACAGGGAAGTTGTTTATAATATCGAGAACATAAGCAACAGGGACTTTGAAAAACTTCTCGGCACCCCCGTTCCGCAGGAATCGCCGATCACTCCTTACCACCGGAATTCGACAATAGCCGACATCAGCCGGACATTTATCGGCCGGCAAATGAAGAAGCAGATTGCCAAAAACTTTACACAGAGTTTCGGAGAAATGGATGATTCCACAAGGCTTATGGTGGAGAGTATGGTTAATGAAATGCCGCTCAGAAGTCTGGCTATGATGGGAGGAGACAAATTCACAGAAAACATGCTGGAAGGTTTGCTGCTTATGACAAACGGAAAGCTCTTCCGCGGCTTATTGCTGTTTCTGAAGAAATGAGATCCCTTCATTAATACTGGACGTTTGTCGGGATTCTCACATTCTGTATATGCGGAACTGATTCCCGGCAAACTTCAGATTGACCTTTTCGCCGGTCCGGTCGGCTAAAGGAAAACTACTGACTCTTCCCTTTCCCCGGACTGCTGTTAATCACATATACGGCGGCGATAGTCAATGCCCCGCCTAAAACAGTGTGAACAGCGGGAACCTCTCCCAGAATCATCCAGCTGAAAACCAGAGCGCTTACTGGAACAGTAAAAATAAATGAGCTGGCAATGCGGCTGCCCAGTTCGCGGGTACACAAAAAATACACCGTTGTGGCAAGCGATGTGGCGGCGATGGAAATATAAGCCATATTGAGCCAGAAAGGCAGATCGACGGGAGTCTGAGACAGCGATCCTTTCGATAAAGCCAGAATAAGAGCGTAAAGAGAACAGAAAAGGTAAATATAAAAACCATAAACCAGAAAATGAACCGTTCTCTGTATGCGGTGACTCAGCATGGTCAGAACCGCCCAGGTAAAAGAGGCAAAAAGGAACCAGGAATTCCCGCTATTGAAAATCTGCTCCGGAGAAAACGTCCATATCTCCAGCATAATCAGCCCGCCGCCGAAACCGATAATCAAGGCCAGAATCTGACGGAGCGAAGCTTTTTCTTTTGTGAGAATCACTGTAAGCAGAAAAGTCAGAACGGGATTGAGACCCGTAACCAGTACGCCGCCGGCTCCGGCGAGTCCGACCCGTACACCGGAAAAAAATCCAATATTGTATATAAAGATAACGCCGCCGCCGATAGCCAGCAGAAGAAGCTCCTGTGCCTTAACGCGAATACCGGTTTTGAAAAACAGGAGAAAAGGGATCATTGAAAGGGCGGTGGGTAGAAATCTCCAGAAAATAAGCAATTCAACAGGGGCATTGACAGAAACGAGTTTAGCGGAAGTCCAGGTGCCGCCCCAGAGAATCATGGAGAAAATCAGGAAGATTATCAGATTTTTTCTTTTCATAAGAGATTTATACAACGAAAGCGCACAGCGGGAAAAGAAGATCTTTATCGTGAATGATTTTTCATAGTATAGTGAGCTATGAAACGTCTTTTCCCCATACTATTTTTACTGCTGGCTCTTCCCGGCTCTGTCTTTTCACAAAACGTCAGTTCCGGCGTCAAAACGGCTTTTCTCGATTTTGAGAATATCAATATGGATCCTGCTCTCGACTATCTGGGAGGCATAATCAAAGGGCTCCTTCTCTACGATCTGTCCCGGAATGAGTATATCAGGCTGGTTAACCGGACGGAAATTGAGGAAGTGGTCGAAGAACAGAATCTCCGTCTTTCCGGTTTGACGGAAAACAAGGGAGACATTGTTGAATTCGGAAAAATCCTCGATGCCCAATGGCTCGTGAAAGGGGAATATATCTATCTGGGCAGGGATGTGCTTATAACGATCAAGGTGATCGATGCCGCCACAGCGGAAGAATATGTTCTGAGCGAAAGAGGAGCATCGGAAAACACGGTTCACATGCTGGCGGAGAAACTGGTCATGAAACTGACCGGAATGGAGATGAATTTCGTCAATGAGGATTCTGTCAGATCCATCATCTCCATGAAAGACGAAAGCCCCGGACGGGTTAAGCTTTACAGCTGGGTACCCGGTGCGGAAATATACCTCGATGACAGATTCATCGGATACACGGAAGAAGACAATAAAACACCCTATATCATTGAGAGGATTGAGCCGGGTGAGCATGAGATCAGAACCCATTACTGGCCCTTCGGCGAAGTGGATATTCCGGAAATGCGATTCCATGACTGGGATGAAACGTTTTCCATCAAATCGGGAGAGGAAGTGGTCATCAGGGCTAACCAGAGACAATTCAATTCCATCATCTATGATCTGCAGCAGCTGATACGGGAAAACTACCGCTATCCCAACGGCACGACAGGTCCTTATAGAAAAACCCACAGCGCAGAATGGCAGGATATGTCAGGCACAGACCATAAAATAGAATACGCAATTGATGCCGATCTGACCGAAAGCCTTTTCAAATGCCGCATAGAAATGATATATGATGGGGAAACCTATATATGGGAAGAGGACTCCGATGCCGACGGGGATATGGACCTGAAAGAAGAAATAGGTGATGTTGAAATCAGACTGTCGTGGAGCCGCGGTAGAATCGACTACTCCGTATGGCGCATCGATATAGAACAGGGGATGTGGCAAAATCAGTAACAGCGAAATAAAAAAACTCATCATATCAATCTATATCCCGACTCTGCTCGTCGAGATCGGTTTAAGGATGTCCGTAACTTTCATAGCGCTGTATTCGCTCGAGCTTGGCGCGACGATATTTATGTCCGGACTGATTGTCATGAGCAAAAGCCTGGGAGCTATGATCTTTAATTTACCTGCGGGTTTTATAATCGGACGATGGAAATCTCTCCCTCTGATGATTGCGGGGCTAACGGGAATTCTTCTATCAACATTGATGAGAGGCCTCATATCAACCCCCTTTATGCTCCTGATTGCGAGTTTTTTTCTCGGAATTTCAGCCACTATCTGGGACCTGACACGTCTGACCTATATCCGCAATAATATTCCGATTCAGTACAGAGGCCGCGTATTATCCGGTATGGGGGGGCTCTTCCGTCTTTCACGGATAATAGGACCGATAGCCGGTGGATTTCTCATAACCATGAAAGGCTATTCCCTTATGTTCTTTCTTCAAGCCTGTTTTGTACTTCTCGCTATCGCTCTTATACTTATTCTGCTGCCCCGCGGCAGAAAAATCGTTACGACATCAGCGAATGAACCCCTTTCCTATCTGAAAGAACACATATCCAGGAACCGCCGCAACATTACCGCTGCGATTGTGGGAATCATAGGGATTTCCATGCTTAGAGTCGCCCGGGATTTTATACTCCCCCTCTGGGCTGACAGTATCGGAATCACCATTTCCGTACTCGGTATTGTTACCAGCATAGGTGCGCTGGTAGAGTTGATGTTCTTTTATCCCGCGGGATGGATCATGGATAACAAGGGGCGAAAATGGACACTTTTTCCCGCTTCGGTCCTTATGGCAGCAGGCTTTCTCATTCTTCCTCTGACTGCGACCCTTTCGGGATTTATGGTGGCCATGGTTTTGATTAATATCGGGAACGGCCTGGGCAGCGGAATTAATATGACACTGGGAACGGATCTGGCTCCTCAGAAATCTCCGGGACAGTTTCTCGGGTTATGGCGTTTCTTCTCCGATGGGGCCATGGCAGCCGGACCGGTTCTGATCGGAGCCATATCAAAAGGATTCACCCTCTCGACATCTCCCGTGGTTATCGGAATATTCGGAATAGGAACTGCGGCTTTTCTACTGAAGTATATGGATCATATGAAGCACTCGTAAGGCGCCGGGGAATCACTGAAAGATAATAAGATGTTCTTTATGAATGGCAAAATTGTTGGATCTTATAAACTCTTCAGGAATTGTTTCCTCCTGAAGCCTTACTCTGATGATGGAATCTTCCACATCTATGATTTCAGCAGAATACTGGTCTATTGATTCCAGAATAGATTTTACGATTGTAGAACAACAGGGATTGTGAATATAATCCTGACCCTGAGGGCTCAATCTGACTTTTCCTTTTATCATCTCATACCTGCTTTACTCTATTTACTCCCGATCTAATACTAATGTACTACTGTATGGATAGCAAAATCTATAGGAAAATTTCCTATTTTTCATATACAATAACATTTGGAAAAACATGAAAAAGATTATTCTGGCTGCCATAAACAGCCGCTCATCACATAGCAATCCCACTCTGTTCGCCATTAGACAAATGCTGAAAAAAGAAAAGGACTTGCAAACGGTCTTAATCGAACTGACGATAAATGAGAACTGGCGCGACGCTCTGGCGAAGCTGGCCTCTCAAAACGGAACGCTTTATCTTTTCTCCGTATACATATGGAACAGAGAGTACATTGAGAAAATGATACCTCTTCTTAAAGCAATATTACCCGATGCAAAAATGATTCTCGGCGGCCCGGAGATTAGCCACAACATCGCTTACTGGGAAGATAAGACATGGGCGGACATTCTTGTTTCGGGACAGGCTGAAGACTTTATCCCCCATCTTCTGACTTACCGGGAGAAAGTATACTATTCCGCCCACACGCCTATAAACAATGTGCCCTTTCCCTATGATAAAAATGACCGGGAAATCCTGAATGGCCGTCTTGTCTATTATGAAGCATCAAGGGGCTGCCTTTTCAATTGTTCCTATTGCCTGAGCGCCTGCCGCCAGGAAAGACCGGAATACAGAAACATTGAAACCGTAAAAAAGGAAATGAGAAAACTGATAGACCTCAATCCCAGGATCGTCAAAATGGTTGACCGGACCTTCAATTCCGACAGGACCTACGCCAGAGAGATCTGGGATTTCCTGATCAAACTGAATCCACCCGTTCCCTTTCATTTCGAAATCCATCCGGTCTTTCTGGAAGATGAGGACTTTAACATACTAGCCAAGGCCCCGGAAGGCCTGTTCTTCTTCGAAGTCGGGATTCAGTCAACCGACAAAGATGTTTTGAAAGCCGTAGACAGACCCTGGAACCGATCCGGTGAGAAAGAGAATATCGATCGATTGTGCTCTCTAAAAAATATTCATACCCACCTGGACCAGATAGTCGCTCTTCCGCTGGATACACCGCAAAAAGCCAGGCATTCATTTAATGAGATTCTCAACCACCGTCCAGATGATTTTCAGCTGGGCTTTCTAAAAATACTTCCCGGGACACCATTAGCTGCCAGAGCCGGGGAATTCGGACTGGTCTCTACCCCCTTCCCGCCCTATGAAGTTGTAAAAACATCATCATTTTCATTTGATGATATACAGCGTTTCTACAGAACAGAGGCGGATTTGAACCGTTATTACAACAGCGGCTATTTTCCCGGGACTGTAGGATTTCTCATGAGCCGCTTTGCCGACCCCTGGACTTTTTTTGAAGAGTTGGGCTCTTATTCCCCTGAGAACCCCCTGGCAAAACAGTGGCCTGTACTGGCTGAATCACTGTTTCTTCTGAGCCTGAAGCATTTCCCGGATGACAGGGAATACCTTATCGATCTTCTCCGGTACGACTGGTGCCCCCATGCTTCGGGTCAGAGCTACCCTCCCCTTATCAGATTGGAAGTGGATAACCGGATTAAGGACATTCGCAGAGAAGCCTATAATCTCTTTGAGAACGAAATCAACGGATTTACCAGAAGAAGCTTCAACCATTCCATTCTGTTTGTACCTGTCAGTTCGCGCATGAAAAAAGAGCATTCCGATGAGATAACCCTTTTCTACCGCGAAGAGAGCACGCCGACTCCCGTGAGAATGAAATTGGATCGCCCTTCTATATTCAGCCGCGATCTTACCTGATCAAATCCAGCCGAGAGGTATGAATATAAGCATCATAAGAAGATCGAGTGCGAAGAGCCCTCCGATGAAGATTCTCCTGACCTTCGGCCTGGCATCGTAACAGAGAAACGCGGCCAGAAAAAAGGGCGGCGCTCTTACCAGAGAGCTCTATGGATCTCGCAAAATCCTTTTATATTATGGAAATCAATCCTCTTCTCACCTTCAGGATGAAAATAGCCTTCAAACATTCCGATGAATTGCCTGAAAATAGCTTTGGCAAGAGGACCTCCATTAATTTTATCGCTTCTCTCGCCTTCAGGCGTGAAAATCAGATCCAGGGTGCCGGTTTCATCGTAGACATGCCAGCGTTTATATGGATCGAGAGGATCGATATCATAAATGACACGAGGCACTCTCGTTCTGTTATTATCTATCCAGAAAGCGTTTTCTGAAAAGAAAGTTTCATTTACAAAGGCGGCGAGATTCGTTCCGATGCTTGTCCCGTCCGGCAGAATTGCACTGAAAGCCGTCCAATACCAGATTGTCTCCCGGCGCAGATACCCCCCCGACCAGTCATATATTGCCGTAACCGTCTCTTTGTCAAAAGGCAGTTTCTCTCCATCGAGGGAGATTTCGATATCCTCCGCTCTCAGGGGAGAGCATTTTTCCGTAAAGGTGAAACGATTGGGATCATTGGGATTGAGAACTCTCAAAGGCCTGTGTTTTTCCATGGAATAGGGAAACCGCCCCTTAATTTTCAGTCGTTTTTTAAAATGGCAATCGATTGTCAGGACGCCTTCGTCTTTATCTTTATCAATAAGAAGCGATGTGCTTCTGCTTTCATACCGGGCTTTGTACGAATCGGGATTCCTTGGGAAATCCATTTTGCGGGAAAAACCGGGACATTTGTCGTCCGATTCCAGAATGATTCCCGAGCCCATTTCATAGAGGAAGCCGAAGACATTTTTTACAGCCCCCAGATCCACTATGGCAAAACCGGCAATGTATTTCCCCGCACTGATGCCGATATAATTGAATTGATGATAAGCCCGTTTTTTCCGGAGCCCTTTGATCTCCCGGTTAAAGAAATCCCTGAGAACGAAGTCTCTGTAATTCCACTCAATAGGTTCATCGATACACCCGTAATTGACTTTATTGTTCTCTCCAATAAGTTGTTTCACTTTAAAATTTCCTCTTAAACCGGCATCTTCACATATGGTTGAAGAGCTTGGTTATTTATACAACATCCTATGTCTGCAGTGTCTCTACCTCTTTATTCCGGAAGAGACTTTGCCTGGCTGAACCTGATTTCACTCCCGGGATCATTCTGATGGCCTGATCTTAATCGATGCAAAAATCAATGCAAATGCAAGCAGTGACAATCCAAGGATCTCAACTTTTATTCTTTTGTAGTTATACATTTCAATAAACTCAAGGACAGCAACAGTAAGAAACAGCACCCATCCGATTATTCCTAATAATATTTTTAATCTCATAACAGAAATTATACATGAAATCATTCAATAACAAACATTTAAATTGTGTCATGTATATGTTTCCTATAAAACTCCACAGATTCGATCAGTCCATCAACTGTTTTTGTTTCGAATATTATTGATTTTATATACTGTCCGGCCATATCCATGATTCGATCAATATTGATTTGACCAGTACCGAGAGGAAGATGATTGTTACTGCCGATTGCATCATGCAGGTGTAAATGATTTATATATTTCTTATTGGCTGCTAAAAATTCAGAATCATTTGTACCACTGGAAAATTCATGTCCGACATCCCAGGTTAGCTTAAAACAATTAATTTTTAATAATTCCTCAACTGCTTTTCTAATAAACCATAAGTGATATATTCCCGTATTTTCTACGAATACTTCGATTTCAGTACCCGACAATTCACATTCGACAATCTTTCCGAAATTAATTGTGTTTTGAATATACGTATCATAATATTTTTCAAATAGAAAAACTTTTTTTTGAGGAAGCGTGAAATAAATACCTGGATTCATATGCATATTTATTTTCTTAATTTTCTTTAATTTACAGAATCTAATAGTATCTATGACTGTTTTAATATGAGCATCCAATACATTTTCATTAAAGGCCCAAATGTTGAGATCTTCCGGTAAGTGAATAGAGTATTCCAGGCTGCCAATTTTCAAGTCTTCCATTTCTTTCAACTGAAATTGAGGAAGATTCATATTTATCTCTAATAAATCAAGATTTAACTCATTGCACAATCTCACATTATCATACAGTGAATCCAATTCGATTAGAGTAGGCATACCCAGCTTACATTTCTGCGATAACATTTTAAAAAACTTCTTTTTTATTCATTACAAACTCATGATACAAACTGCATGGTTGGTTAAAAAAATTTCCAATTACCGATGAATATCCAAATTGTTTTTTGAACATCAGCGACACTCCACTGGCAATCCAAACGGAGAATTCTGCAATATCTGAAATATTTACTGAAAGATCTGTTATGGGTAATATTCGGTTGCCTTTTATATGAGAAATAATACCAGAAACTGTCCTTGCAATAAAAAGGAAATCTAAAACAATAATTATCAGACTATAGATTTTTCCTGAAGCAAAATATTTCACTATCTGTTTTACATTCCTATTCTCAGTTAATGAGATGTGCCATAAATAGGCATTTTTAATATTTTTGTAAAATAAATTGTATCAGCGAAAACAATATTCAGTATTGAATTACATATAAATAACACCATTACAGTTATGCTAAAAAAGTTTTCGCTTTTTGTTTTTATCATACTAGGATGACTCATGATTATTTCCCTTTCAGAGGAAGACAAATAATGAAAGTTGACCCTTCGCCGGGTGTGGACATAACACTCATTTCACCACCATGGTGTTCTGTGATTATGAAATAAGAGATGCTCAGTCCCAGGCCTGTACCCTGACCTGTTTGCTTCGTTGTAAAGAAAGGTTCAAAAATACGTTTGCGAGTGTTTTCATCCATACCGGGACCTTTATCCTCAATCTCGATGCGAACAATTTCTTTTTCAAGAACTATCCTCAGCGTGAACTGAGCCTTCTTCTCCGAGTCCTCCGTCATATGATCCAGCATCGCCTCGGCACCGTTTCGAAGTATATTGAGGAATACCTGCTGAACTTCTCCTGATTGACAGGGTACTGCAGGCAGATTTTCATCATATTCGCGAAAAATCTCGATTTGCCGAAAATCGTATTTCTTCATCAGATTATAGTCGCTTTCGGCGAGCTCTATACTTTTATCCAACAACTCATCCAGGTAATGAGGCGAATGAGAAATATCGCTTTTGCGGGTAAAGCTTAACATATTCGAAACAATCCCGGCGGCTCGCATTCCCGATTCATCAATTCTGTCAAGCAACTTAAAAACATCTCTGGCTTCCAGATATGAGATAATCTTTTTTATAGAGATATCAAATTCTTCTGCCGCTCTCTTATTCGCCGGCATTTTTGAATCAGTCAATCTTCTTCGCAAAACAGCTGCCGATTGTATTATTCCGCCCAGCGGATTGTTAATTTCATGGGCCATGCCAGCTGCTAAACCACCAACAGATAATAATTTTTCACTTTGAACCAACATCTCTTCAACACGAACCTGTTCAGTAACATCATCTATACGAATGACGGCTCCTTTAGCATCATCAGAGATAAGAGGATAGATTGTAATGTCTTCATATTGTTTCTCACCATCTTTGTTATAGTAGGCCTGTCTTGTAAAGGAGTGAACCCGACCGGATTCCATTGCTTCCTCTATGTTTTTTAGTATACAGTCCAGTCTTGGGATGAGCAGAGCAAGAGGTTGATCGATAGCTTCTTTACTCGTAAAATCAGTCTTGTTTTCCGCTTCATTGTTCCATTGCGTTACCACGCCATTATCATCAACACTGATTAAAACAGATGGCATCGAGTCAATGATGTTTGAGATGTAATTCTTGGCTTTTTGAAGTTCTTTTTCAGCCTGCTTTCGCTCGGTTATATCTATAGCCATACCTAAGATTGAGTTTATATTTCCCGAATCATCTATATTCGGGCTGAATAGAACATCAAAAAAGATATTACCGACCTGAACAACATCCCGGGAGATCCTGCCGGCTAAAGCATCTTTTATCCCTTTTGTTATAGCAGGATAATCCTTATATATCTCAAAAGCTGACATACCGACAACCTGTCCGGGTTTCAATCCCAAAGCCTTCAGACTCTTTCCTTCTGATAAGAGAAAAGTCCCTTCTTTATTAATGGTGAAAACAACAGGTGAAGCATTCTTTACGATTGCTCTGAATTTCGCCTCACTCTGTTTCAACGAAGATTCCGTAAGGACTCTTTTAATTGATAGAGATGTAAAATATGTATAGTTCTGTAATAAATGCATGGTGAATGCATCCGGTTTTTCCTTAAGGGCAATGAGAGTTGTAGCAGAAAGGAGATTGTCAACTAAATAAGAAAAACCTAAAAAACATTTTATCTTCATTGCCTTCGCAAGTGCTAATGAAATGGGTTTTGAAATAGTACCGCCGGTAGCCTCGTATAATGTTGAAATAACTTTAAGCCTTTTAGACGCAATATCTTCATACATTTCCGCATCGACCTTTGTCCTGGTCGAAAGTATTCTTTCCCCTCCGATCTTTACTGCCAGATTCAGGATATTATGGTTTGCCTTGATTTCCTGTACTTTCAGGATATGTGTCTCCTGATTAAAAGTATTGAATACAGTGAAAACTGGTCTCAGCAATTGATCTATTTGTACTACAATTGACTTTATCAGTTCTTCATAATTATTAATCAAAGTTTGATCGAGCATGAAAGAATTAATGCTCTGCTGCATTAAGGATATGTATTCTACTTTTATTTCCGCCTCTTTGGACTCGGCGCTATGTGCAGAGGTGGAAACTATTTTTTCAAGTTCAAAGATTCGTTGTTCTAATTCCCGGTATGTAGGTTTTTTGCTCATATGAAATACCTTTATACGCTGCTTCGTATTTAAAATTGTAATGCACAGCTACTGGAAAGCAACTTAAAAAACAGAACCTCTGATTGCTTCCGGGTGAAAAGGGGGCTAAGATCTATATATGTTATTATCTTACGACGATGTCTTGGGGACTTTATGATTTTTATTGCAAATTTATAAATCATAGTTGGCTATATATCATATCGATTTATGATATAATATCTTAATTCTATAGCATTATTCTATTAAAGAATTATAACTTCATGAAGCTATCAAATGGATTTCCCAATTGAATCGAACAAATGATTACGTTTTAGAACTTGAGCAAAATAGAATATTATCTATTGATATTCTTCGTGCTATTGTAATGATTTTAATGGTTTTGGACCACACTCGTAGTTCATGGAACGGTGGAACTGGAATCGATCCGACAGATATTGTTAATACTTATCCAGCTTTATTTTTTACCAGATGGATAACACATTTTTGCGCTCCGATTTTCGTAATCCTGACAGGTATGTCAGCATTCATATCAAAGAAATATCATTCAAAATCAAACAAATTATGCTTCTCTTTACTTTTTAAAAGAGGTCTATTATTGATTCTTTTAGAATTAACAGTACTTTCTATTTTCTGGGGTGGTACTGTGCTTCAAGTGATTTGGGTAATTGGTGTTTCTATGATAATATTATCTATATTACAGTTTTTCCCATCCAGATTGGTCGGATTATTGGGTTTGTTAATAATAAGTTTTCATAACCTGATTCCAGAATTTCAATCTTCGGATCTTTTTTCAAATTTATTATTAAGTATTTTACATCAAAGCAGAGTAATTAAAATTTCTTCTCAATATGAAATCATGGTTTTATATCCTCTAATACCATGGATTGGAGTAATGGCTTTTGGATATAGTTTAGGTGAGATCTTTTTCTGGAAACAATCTTCCAGAGTAAAGTTTCTTAAAATAACAGGTTTAATATTTATTGCATTATTTATAATACTGAGAATATTCAATATCTACGGTAATCCAGTTCCGTTCCAGGTTCAGGACTCATTTGTTTTTACTATAATATCTTTTTTGAATTTAGAGAAATACCCACCATCGTTTTTATATTTACTGATGACAATCGGACCTATGTTTCTTATGCTTATTTTTTTAGAAAGATTCAAACCCCAAGAAAACAACCCATTTATAATTTTCGGCCGGACTCCATTATTTTTCTACATTGTTCACTTGTTTTTGATCTTGTTCGTATCAGCTACTTTTCGTGATATTTTAGGTTATGACACGATTCACTTTAGCTTAAGTCTTATTTATACATATATTGTATGGGTTATAATGCTTGTTTTGCTTTATCCGATTAGTAAGTATTATTACAATTTGAAATTTATTAAGAAATTGAGATGGACGAAATATCTTTAATTTTAAAAGAACCATTATTTGCCATATTTGAATGTGGGCGCCTTAAGTCTGTTGTTTTACAGACTTCTTCACCCTGTAAAAGAAGATCACCAATTCGCAATAAACCATTACATTTCTTTTGATGTATTTTTGCCATAGTATATATAACTGACATTTCCATATCGATTGTTTTTGATTATTCCTTCAAATGTAAAATCTCCGTAACCCAATTTTTGGGTAAAACTCATATGGGTGTTTTTTGATATTTTTAATGCTCTTTATTTTTTCAAAAGTATCCTCAAAAAGGTTAGTATTCCCCAGAGTAGTACTACCTGTTTCATCATCACTACCTAGATATATTGTGAGACAGCCTTTACTTCTTAATATTTTTTCAAGTTCTATACAGAGTTGTCTTCCAATGCCCTTTAAGTGATGAGACTCACTAACAATTAATGGGTGTAATTCCCATGCAGTTAGTTGTATTGCGGTATGGCACCAACAAACCCAATTAATTTATTATTTTCTATTGCGCCAATTACGACTTTCTCATCTTGAAGGCACGATATAATTTCTTCATCTGCAGAATCTGAATATGATTGAGGAAATGCCTTACGAAGCAGTTCAGCAGCATCCTTGATGAAATGTTTATTTTCAATTGTTAATTGTCTAAAATACATATGTTAACTTCGAATGTTAGGTCCTCTTTTTCCCATTCTCCATCCTACGAAGTGGGATTAATTATGTTCTGAATTTGGAAAATGTGAATTATTCTAATAAAACAATAATCCGTCTCGTACCCTATGGGTACTATTTTTTATTTGAACTTCTCTTCAAATTGATCAAAATTACTAATATGCTGAAGAAAAAAAATCCCTTTTTAAAATTATTATTGCTTTTGTCCCTATCCCCTCTATTAATGAGTTGTCTGAACAAGGAGGAAAAAGCTATCCATCTTGCCCTCGAAAAACTTGAAATGGTTTTAGTGGAAAAGGGAGAGTTTGACATGGGTCGCAATGGGGGGAGCAATAACGAAGGTCCTGAGCACAGGGTGAAAATCGAAAACTCATTTTATATTTCCGCTCATGAAATAACTTTTGAACTCTATGACCTGTATGCTCAGGAGAAGAAAAAATCTCTTCCCAAAGACAATGGATGGGGCCGTGGTAAAATGCCGGTCATAAATATAACCTGGATGAATATGACCGCTTTCTGCAACTGGCTCAGTGAAAAAGCTGACTTGAATCCCTGCTACACTATGATGACATGTGATTTTTCTAAAAACGGATTCCGGCTTCCCACTGAAGCCGAATGGGAATTCGCAGCCCGGGGAGGAAATAATAGTCTGGGATATTTATTTTCTGGTGGAAATATCAGCAATGAAGTAGCTTGGACTTCGGAAAATACTGATAGAAATATGGAAACGGGCCTGAAGAAACCAAATGAACTGGGTATTTACGATATGAGTGGAAATGTCTGGGAATTCTGTTTTGATTGGTATAAAGAAGCTTATTATCAATCATCACCTATCGGATTTCCCATCGGTCCTGAAAAGAAAGAGATCGATACGACCTATGGAGGAGAAAAAGTCAGACGAGGTGGAAGTATAACATATGCTCCTGAATATGCCCGAACGACATTCCGCAGTGCTGAGAAAACAAATTATGGGGATTTCGGAATAGGATTTCGTATTGTCCGCAATGCTGAGTGACTCGCAAAAATCACATTAGAACGGTCCGTCATGAATGGCTTGATCTTGTGAACTTCGAATTAATTGAACATGCTCAAAAGCTTGCTACTGATTGGTTCTGGACATATAATAATAAACGTCCACATTCAGCAATAGGAGGCGTTCCACCAAGAATTAAAACACCGATTGCTAGGGCAAATCTACTAATGAAGCCCACTAAAAATGGGGGGGCGGAATGTGTCAACATAGATGAAGTATGATCTTTGAAATATTTATGCAGACTTCCTTTCTGATTTCTGTTTCAGTTCTATCCTGGTATCAGCAGT